>JBIKZB010000015.1:0-14688 GCA_044354955.1 Flavobacterium sp.
ATATCTCTTGGATTTTTATGTTTTGCAATTAATTTATATAAAACAGGTTGGGTAAAACGAGGTTCATCACCTTCGTTATGACCGTATTTTCTGTATCCTAATAAATCAATAAAAACGTCAGTACCAAATTCCATACGGTAATCTAAAGCAAACAACATTGCATGTACTACCGCTTCTGCATCGTCTGCATTTACGTGTAAAACAGGCGACAACGTTACTTTAGCTACATCCGTACAATAAGTAGATGAACGTGCGTCTAAATAATTAGTGGTAAATCCGACTTGGTTATTGATTACTAAATGGATTGTTCCACCTGTTTTATAACCATCTAATTTAGCCATTTGAATGATTTCATACACAATACCTTGACCTGCAACTGCAGCATCACCGTGAACGGCAATTGGTAATACTTTTGAAAAATCATTTGGATAATTTCTATCTTGTTTTGCTCTTGTAATTCCTTCAATAACAGCACCTACTGTTTCTAAGTGCGAAGGATTTGGCGCTAAATTTAAGTTAATTTTCTTACCTGAATTGGTTACTCTATCTGAAGTTAACCCTAAGTGATATTTTACATCCCCATCAAAGTTTGCGTCTTCATCATAGTCTTTTCCATCAAATTCAGAGAAGATATTTTGAGTGTTTTTTCCAAAGATGTTAGCCAATACATTCAAACGACCTCTGTGTGCCATTCCCATTACAAATTGCTCAACTCCTTTATCTGCAGCAGCTTCCACTAAAGCATCTAAAGCTGGAATTACTGCTTCACAACCCTCCAATGAGAAACGTTTTTGACCTACATATTTGGTATGCAAGAAGTTCTCGAAAGAAACCGCTTCATTAAGTTTGCCAAGAATATGTTTTTTCTTATCTGCTGAAAAATTTGGCAAATTATCGTTGATGTCCAAACGATTTTTAATCCATTCTAATTTATGTGGCTCGCGAATGTACATGTACTCCACCCCAATGGATTGGCAATATACATTTTCTAAATGCTTAATGATATCCGCCAAAGGGCTAGGCTTCATATTTACCATTTTAGCTGCATCAAAAACCGTATTTAAATCTGCTTGAGATAAACCGAAATTTTCTAGCGCTAAAGAAGGTCCGTGAACCCTTCTATCTCTAACTGGATTTGTTTTTGTAAATAAATGTCCGCGTGTTCTGTAGCCTTCAATTAACTTAAGAACGTTGAACTCCTTTTGCATTTTTTCTGAGATTTCACCTGAATCACCAGAAGCTACATAGGCAACTTGCTGAGCAACTTCATCTGAACCATAATTTGCCTGAGCAAAGTCGAAACCTTGAAAAAAACTTCTCCAGCTTGGCTCAACGCTGTCTGGATTTTGTAAATATTGTTCGTATAAATCGGCAAAAAAAGCCGTGTGTGCAGCGTTTAAAAAGGAAAACCTATCCATATCTTGTTGTCTGAAAGACCTTTTAATTAAAAATATTACGCAAAAGTAAAACATTTTATGATAATCTTTCAAGGATTTTTATACTTTTATATCATTAATTTTTCTAAAATTGATTTATGAAAAAGAATTCTGCAATAAATTTAACATTTTTACTAACTATTGTGTTTTTATTTGGTTTTAATATTGCAGTTTATGCACAAAAAAACCAAGAAATCAAGACAAAAAGTGATTTTTGGAAGCATGTACAATTTGGTGGAGGACTTGGTTTGGGAGTTGGCAATGGTTACGCAGATATTATGGTGGCTCCAAGTGCTATTTATAATTTTAACGAGTATGTATCAGCAGGTTTAGGACTGCAATACAACTATGTAAAACAGCGTGATTTTTATAATGCTAATATGTATGGAGGAAGTATAATTGCCTTATTTCAGCCCATCAGAGAATTGCAAATTTCAACCGAATTAGAACAGTTGCGCATCAACAGAACGTATGATAATTCTTTTGGCAACAACTCGCAAGATTTTTGGAATACCGCTTTATTTGTAGGTGCTGGTTATCGCAATGAAAATGTAACTTTTGGTGTTCGGTATAATGTTTTACACCGTGACAGAGACAATATTTATGCCGAAGCATTTATGCCTTTTGTAAGGGTGTTTTTTTAGTATTTATTCCGAAACCATACTTTTTGCCATTCGCGTTTTAACACTAAAAAAGCAACTTGTTCTGATAATTCTACCAAATCAGAGCCATCTAATTTTTTAATTTGATCTTCTGGAACATCAATGATATAAAGTAAATTCAAGTATTCAGCAAATTTGTATTGAATGAGTTTGTAGATTTTTTCTTGTACCAAATTTTTAAATTCAAACGGAAAAATACTTGTTGGCACATCTAAAGATTCATTTGCCAAAGCAAAATCTTTGTTGGTTTGCTCAATCAATTTAAAGTACAAATGCTCTTCTTCGGCTTGCGAAATTAATGAATCAATATTTGCTGGTGGATTATACATATTCAAGTTTAATTACAAGTTCAAAAATCAATACCAATTACAAATTTCAAATTTGAACTTTGAAATTGATATTGATATTGTCATTGCTCTTGATTACACGTTTCTTCCCATTAAATTCTCACCAAAAGCTTTCAAAATAGCTTTCTTTTCAGCTTCGACATCCATTTTTTCTAAGGTTTCAAATGCTTTAAATGTATAGTCTTGAATCGCTTTTTTAGTAGCTTCACTTGCTCCAGAAGAATTAAAAATAGCTTTTACTGATTCTATTTTATCTGTATTTTCTGAAGGTTGAATCGAAAACAAATGCAATAATTGTTGCTTTTCTTCTGCTTTAGAAAACTCAATTGCTTTTAAGTATAAATAGGTTTTTTTGTTTTCGATAATATCGCCTCCCACTTGCTTTCCAAAGGTTTCTGGATTTCCAAAAGCGTCTAAATAATCATCTTGCAATTGGAAGGCAATTCCTAAATTCAGTCCAAAATTATAAATCAAATTGGCATTTTCATCAGAAGTTTCGGCAACAATTGCACCCATTTTCATGGCAGCACCTACTAAAACTGCTGTTTTATATTCAATCATTTTTAGATATTCGGGAATTGTAACATCGTCACGAGTTTCGAAATCTACATCATATTGTTGTCCTTCGCAAACTTCTAAAGCCGTTTTACTGAATAATTTCGCTAATTTCTGGAAAGTTGCTGGCTCATAATTTTCAAAAAATTGATACGCCAAAATCAGCATTGCATCACCTGATAATATTCCAGTATTCAAATCCCACTTTTCATGAACGGTTTGATTGCCTCTTCTCAAAGGAGCATCGTCCATGATATCATCGTGAATCAAAGAAAAGTTATGAAACACTTCAACCGCTGTAGCAGCTGGAATGGCTTTTTCACAATCTACATTAAAAACTTCTGTTGCCATTAAAGTTAAAACAGGACGCATTCTTTTTCCTCCAAGTGATAAAATATACTGTATAGGTTCGTATAAATTTTTAGGCTCTTTATTAGCTACAATTTGTGAAAAATGATTGCTTACTTTTTCTTGATAAAAGGATATAGAATGCATTGCTTATATTTTTTGCTAAAATACTTCAATATTCCGAAACTAAACGAATTAATCAAATGTTAAATTTTCGTAAAAACAATGGAAACTATTTTGGTGTTAAAAGTTTCCTGTATATATTTGTACCCGAAATTAAAATCTAAAAAGAGATTTTTTCGTAAAAATGAGAGATAAAATTATAAACAAAGCGAAAGAAATGTTTTTGAGACTTGGTTTCAAAAGCATCACCATGGACGATATTGCTTGCGAAATGTGTATTTCAAAAAAAACGATTTACAAGTATTTTAGTAATAAAGATGTATTGATTGAAGAAAGTGTAGAATTGGTTCATAAAGAAGTGCATGAAAATATTGAAAAAATTGTGTCTAAAAACTTTAACGCAATTGAAGAAAATTTTGAAATCAAAAGAATGTTTAGAGAAATGTTTAAAGCTGCGGAATCTTCTCCATTGTATCAATTAAAAAAACACTATCCAGAAATTTATGATAAAGTATTGACCCAGCAAATAAGTATTTGTGAAGATTGTTTTAGACAAAATATTATTAAAGGGATTAATGAAGGTTTATACCGAGAAAATCTAGATATAGATAATTACGTAAAATTTTATTACACCTTAATTTTCAACATTAATGAAAATACAATGCTAGAAAATGATGCTCATGAATTAGAAGTGAAAGCATTAGAATATCACATTAGAGCAATGGCAACATTAGCTGGGATTATTGAATTAGAAAAACACCTTAAAAATCCAATTATATAGACATGAAAAACAAACTATTACTCGCAATACTATTGCTAACTACTATTATCAATGCTCAGGAAAGTGATAAAAAATCGTATTCGTTTTCTTTGAAACAAGCTATTGAACATGCTACTAAAAACAACTATTCTATACAAAATGCAAATAGAGATATTGAAGTAGCTAAAAAGAAAAAATGGGAAACCACAACTATGGGTTTGCCACAAATAAATGGATCTGTAAATTATCAAAATACCTTTGAGTTTCAAAAACAAGGTGCTGCAGCAAATTCTTTTAATCCATTAGCAGATCCAAACGAAATTACTTTATTGGCTTTTGGAACAAAACACCTAGGAATTGGTAACTTAACATTGAGTCAGTTAATTTTTGATGGTTCATATCTAGTGGGGTTACAATCGGCTAAAACATATTTAAAAATTTCCGAAAACGCAAAAGAAAAAACCAATCAAGAAATTAAAGAAATTGTAATTAACGCATACGGGAATGTGCTTTTAGCAGATGAAAGCATTTTAATAATTAATAAAAATAAAGTTGTTTTAGAAAAAATTCTTTCAGACACTAAAGAAATTTTTAAAAACGGACTAATTGAAGAAGAAAATGTAGAACAGCTTCAAATCACTTTAAATTCGGTAAATAATGCTTTAGATAATGTAACAAAACAAAGGGTTATTGCTTTAAATATGATGAAACTATTGTTAGGAATTGATTTAGAAAATGAAGTTTTTTTAACTGAAAAATTAAGCTCATTAACTGAAAATAATATCGATTTACAAGTTTTAACTTCTGAATTTGATGTAAATAAAAATATCGATTATCAAATTGGTAAAAACATGGAAGAAAGTAAAAAATTAATGGTAAAATTAGAAAAAAGCAAAGAATTACCATCAATAGGAGCTCAGGTAAATTTTGGATACAATGCGTTTTCAAACGAATTTACATTTTTTAATTCAGATCAAAAATGGAGTAACTACTCAAATATAGGGATTGGTTTAAATGTTCCTATTTTTAGCAGTGGCGCAAGAAGCTCAAGGGTACAACAAGCTAAATTAGAATTAGAAAAATCACAGACACAATTAAAAGAAAAAGAGCAAAATTTAAAACTGGAACATCAAAAAGCAAAAAGTGATTATGAATATAGTATTAATCAATTTCACAATGCTCAATCTAATTTGAAATTGGCTGAGCGCATTGAAAGTAAACAACAAATAAAATTTAAAGAAGGTTTATCGTCGAGTTTTGACTTTGCCGATGCACAAAAACAATTATATACTGCTCAACAAGAAGTTTTACAAGCTATGCTTGAAATAATAAACAAAAAAGCAACATTAGAAAAAATATTAAACTAACAACTATAAATGAATTTAGATATGAGAAAAATAATATTAGTAGCAACAAGTCTATTATTAGTCGCTTGTGGTGGAAAATCTACAGACGATTTAATAAAGGAAGAAAACATTACAGAATTAAAAAACAGAAAGTCAGAAATTCAAGCCGAATTAGCAAAAATTGACGCCGTTTTAAACAAAGGTGGCAAAACAGAAGAATCTGAAGCATTAGTTTCTGTTTTAACTTTAAAAGACACTGTTTTTAATCATTATTTAGAAATTCAAGGAAATATAAATACAAAAGAAAATATTTTAGTCCAACCAGAATTTAGTGGAACTTTAACTTCGTTAAATGTAAAAGCTGGTCAACGAGTTTCAAAAGGCCAAATTTTAGGGAAAGTTGATGATGCCGGAATGTCGCAACAATTAGCTAGTATTGAAAATCAATATACACTTGCAAAAACCACATTTGAAAGACAGAAAAATCTTTGGGACAAAAAAATTGGTTCAGAAATTCAATATTTACAAGCTCAAACACAAATGATTTCGGCTCAAAAATCTGTAGCTCAAATGAAAGCTCAATTAGCAAAAACATTAATTCTTTCACCATTTTCTGGTACAATTGATGAAGTTTTTGTAGAACGTGGACAAGTCGTATCTCCTAACCCTCAAGGATTAATGAGAATTGTAAATTTATCAAACATGTATGTTACCACATCTGTTCCTGAAACCTACATTGGAAAATTGAAAGCTGGTACCGAAGTAGATGTTTTTTTAACTTCATTAGGAAAAACATATAAAGGAAAAGTAAGACAAGTAGGGAATTACATTAATCCAAATAACAGAAGTTTTGGTATTGAAGTTAGTGTTCCAAATCCTGATAATTTATTACGACCAAATCAAGTTGCAAAACTTAAAATCATAGATTATACAGTAAAAGATGCAATTGTTGTTCCTACAAACGTAGTTCAAGAAGATGGTGAGAAAAATAAATTTGTTTTTATTGTAACTAATGTAATTGGTAAAAAAGGAATTGCTAAAAAAATAATAGTAAAAGTTGGAAAATCATCAGATAATGTAACAGAAATTTTAAGCGGATTATCAGCAAATGATCTTATTGTAACGGAAGGCGTGAATACTATTTCCGAAGGAATGAAACTTAATTTCTAAAAATAATTGTTTCAGGTTCCAAGTTGTTGTTACAACACTTAAACCTGAAATTTGAAACAAAAATATATGAGTAATCAAAATAAAGAATTCGGAATATCGAGTTGGGCTGTAGACAATAGAGTTACAGTATATATCTTGACATTGCTAATTGTTATTACAGGTATCATTGCCTATGTAACAATGCCTCGTGAGGATTTTCCAGAAATTATAGAGAATAAAGTTTACATTTCTTCTGTTTTCCCTGGAAATTCTGCCGAAGATGTTGAAAAACTAATTGTAAAACCATTAGAAAAAGAAATTAAAAATATTTCTGGTGTAGAAAAAATTACGTCAAGTTCATTCCAAGATTATGGAATGATCATTGTTGAATTTAGTGATAACGTTGGTATTGAAGATGCTAAAACTAAAGTAAAAGACAAGGTAGATGTTATAAAAGCAGATACCGATTGGCCAAATTTAGATAATGGTAGTAAGGTAGAACCAAGTGTTTTTGAATTGAACATTTCGGAAGAAGTGCCTATTTTAAACATTAATTTGAAAGGAAATTATACGACTCAACAATTAAAAAAATACGGAGAATTGCTTCAAGATGATATTGAAGAAATACCTGAAGTTAAAAAAGTAGATATACTTGGAGTTGACGATAAAGAAGTTGAAATTGCTGTAGATATATTCAAAATGACAGCAGCACAAGTTTCTTTCGATGAAATTCAGAATGCGGTTAAATATGAAAACATGACACTTTCTGGCGGAAATTTAATTTCTCAAGGTTCTCGAAATAATATCAGAATTGTTGGGGAAATTAAAGATCCAAAAGAATTAGAAAACGTAATTGTAAAGTCTTTCGGTGGAACTGTTTACCTAAAAGACATCGCCGTTGTTCGCTTCAAAGAAAAAGAAAAAACAACATACGCACGCGAATCTGGCAAAGAGGTTGTAATGCTAAACGTAAAAAAACGTTCTAATCAAAACATGATTTCTGCCATCGAACAAGTAAAAGAAAAATTAGAAAAAGCAAAAGAATCATATTTACCATCTAACTTATCAATTGATTTAACAAATGATCAATCATCACGTGTCGAACACCAAGTAGATGAGCTATCGAATCATATTATATTTGGTATTGTGTTGGTAATGATTGTACTGATGTTTACCATGGGATTAAGGAATTCCTTATTTGTTGGTGCTGCGATTCCGCTTTCAATGTTGATGGCATTTACAATATTATCGGCTTTTGGATTAACACTAAATACAATGGTGCTTTTTGGATTGGTAATGGGATTAGGAATGCTTGTTGACGACGGAATTGTAGTGGTGGATAACGTTTTTGCCAATATGAAGAAAGGTATGGACAAAGTATCGGCTTCTAAAATTGGTATTGGTGAAATCGCTTGGCCAGTAATTTCTTCAACAGCAACAACCTTAATGGCATTTTTACCATTTGCTTTATGGCCGGGAACTATGGGTAAATTCATGAAATATTTCCCAATTACATTAACAGTAACATTAACAGCTTCGTTATTCGTAGCAATGGTTGTAAACGCGGCCATGACTGGTGGTTCAATGGACACAGAAGATAGAAACGTGTCTAAAAAATCAGCTAAATTATATACAATTATATTTAGCGTTTTAGGTATTGTTTTTGTTTTGATTGGGCATATAACAGATTCAACTTTCGCAAAAGCGATCGGGCATTTAGCTATTATTTCATTAGGATTAATGTGGTTATATAAAATCAAATTGTACCAATGGACGCAAGATTTTCAGCATAACTTTTTTCCAAAAATGGAAGATAAATATAAAAATTTCTTAGCAAAGATTTTGACAGGAAAGAGAGCTTGGTTGGCATTAGCTACGATTATTGGTATGCTATTTTTCTCTTTCATCTTGTTAGGAATTTTTCCTAGAAAAGTATTGTTTTTCCCGGATAACACTCCGAATCAAGTCATTACATATATTGAATATCCACAAGGTACTGATATCGAAAAAACCAATAAAGCTACACTTTTTGTTGAAAAGCAAGTGATTGAAATATTAAATAAATATGTAGACCCAAAAACTAACAAAAACTTCTTAGCAGAGAGCATTGTTTCGCAAGTTGGAGTTGGAGCTGGAAACCCGAATGTAGATCCGGGTTCGGCGTCAGAAACACCATATAAAGGCAAAGTAACAGTTAATTTCTCTGAGTACAAATTCCGTCAAGGCATCAATACCACGGAAGTTTTAGATGAAATTCGTGCGAAAGTAAAAGGTATTGCAGGCGCAACAGTTACCGTTGAAAAAGACGCTAACGGACCGCCAGCAGGTTATCCAATTAGTGTACAATTAACAGGAACGGATTATCAAGAAATGTTAGTAGAAGCAGATAAAATGATTGCTTTTATTAACTCGAAAAACATTCCAGGAATCGAACGTTTAAGTGTGGATGTAAACAAAGAAAGTCCTGAATTAGAAGTAAAAGTGGACAGAGTAAGCGCTGGAAGTATGGGTGTTTCAACTGGTCAATTAGGATTCAATTTACGTCGTTCAGTTTATGGCCAAGAAATTTCCACATACAAAGAAGGTGATGACGATTACAATATTACCATGCGTATGCAAGAAGACCAACGTAAGAATGAAAATGTATTGTTCAATCAATCTTTAACCTTTCGAAATCAAAATAACGGTCAAATTATGCAAGTGCCAATTTCTGCGATTTCTGAAACCAATAAAACTTCTACTTACAATCAAATCAAAAGAAAAAACCAAAAACGTATTATGACGGTTTATTCTAATGTATTGACAGGTTATAATGGAGATGAAATTACGAAACAAATTGCAGCAGAATTAGAAACCTATAAATTCCCTAAAACAGTAAGTTATTCGTTTTCTGGTGTTCAAGAAGAACAAGGCAAAAACCAAAGTTTCTTAATGTATGCACTCTTCTTAGCTTTAGCAGGAATTACAATTATTATTGTGTTACAATTTAATTCTGTTTCAAAAACAATGGTAATTTTATTTACTGTATTATTAAGTTTCAGTGGTGTTTTCTACGGATATGTAATTGCGAATATGGATTTCGTTATCCTTATGACAATGATGGGAATTATTTCATTGGCCGGAATTGTAGTAAAAAACGGAATTGTATTAATGGACTTCTTTGTTTTATTGTTAGATAAAAAAGTTGCTGATAATAATTTGAAAAGTCATGATGATTTATCTTTAGAGGAAATAAAAGAAGTAATTATCGAATCCGGTAAATCTCGTTTGCGTCCAGTACTACTTACAGCTTTAACTGCTGTTTTAGGATTAATTCCTTTAGCAATTGGTTTAAATTTCGATTTCTTCTCTTTAATTACAGAGTTCAATCCTCATTTATATATGGGTGGTGATAACGTAATTTTCTGGGGACCATTAGCGTGGACCATCATCTTCGGATTAACCTATGCAACAGTTCTAACGTTAGTTATGGTTCCAGTAATGTTTTACTTAGTAAAAAGAGTAAAATATTGGTTAAGAGACAGAAAAAAACAAATTTAATAGCATAAATTTATAAAACAAAAAAAGTCCCGATAAAATCGGGACTTTTTTTATACTTCAAATTGAATTAGTTTTTAACTAAAACATCTTTTGACCATTTTTTTACTTCAGCAATACGGCTGTCAGAAAAATCAACTTCACTTAAAGAAGCATCACTCCAAAAAAACCATTTACCTGTTTTAGTACCTTTATTGTACTCTCCAATAGATTGTTTGCTTCCATCCTCATTATAAGCCATCCATTTACCATGTAATTTACCATCTAAGTAATAACCTTCTTGTTTTACTTGACCGTTATCATAATAATATGTTGCTTTTACCATTTCATTTACTACTTCTAATTTTGGTTTTACTTCTTGTGCAAATGACAAACTTGAAACCAATAAAACCGCTGCAATTACTAATTTTTTCATACTCTTTTCATTTTTTGGTTAACATTACTGTAACAAATATAAAAACTTTTTTACAATAAAAAAACTTTTTGGTAACAATTTGGTAACATTGGGTAAATAATTAACATTAAAAAAGCCAATACGTTATGTATTGGCTTTAAAATAGAATAAAAATCTATGTTAATTATTTCACTAATCCATCTAATAATTCTACCAAAGAAACTGAAGAAGGTCTTGGCGCATCAGCTTTTACTACTTTCCCATTTGGATCAATTAATAAAAATCTTGGAATTGAATTAATTCCAAAAGCTTTGATAAAATCAGAAGTCCAAT
This sequence comes from Flavobacterium sp., assembly GCA_044354955.1. Taxonomy (GTDB): domain Bacteria; phylum Bacteroidota; class Bacteroidia; order Flavobacteriales; family Flavobacteriaceae; genus Flavobacterium. Next base: position 10,991 of record JBIKZB010000015.1, read on the forward strand.
TTTTATCTGCAAACAACTGGATACCGCCTAATTGTTTATCCGTTACAAATTTTTGCCATTTCTCGTGGTCTTTATCTACATCAACAGAAATACTTACAAATTCGATATTTTTTCCGTGATATTTTTCTTCTACTTTCTTTAAGTGAGGAATCTCAGCTCTACATGGACCACACCAAGTTGCCCAAACATCAATGTACACATATTTACCTCTTAAATCTTCTAATTTTGTCTTCCCTCCTTTATGATTTTCATAATCAAACGTTGGAGCAAGAGTTCCTTCTACTTTCTTAGCTGCCGCTTTTTGATTGTATAATTGCGTAAGCATCATACCTTCTTGAGCAATTCTTGGTTTCAAAACACTTACGAGTTTTTCATCTAACCCTTCTCCTGCTAATTTTGCAATATCTTCTGAAGCCTTAGCATCAAGAGCAGCTTTAAAAGTTGCTTCATCTTTTTCTAACAAACCTTCAAGTTCCATTTCAAATTTTTCATCTGATAATGCTTTTTGAGCTAAAAAGTTACTTTCTTTTGCGCCTTTTCCTGAATAAACGATAGTCTCGTCAAATTCTTTAGCATTCATAGTTAATTTTAAATCATCGCCTCCTTTTAAATATAACATAGACGATTCTGAACCGTCACTAAATTGGTGTAATCCATCAGTAACTTCAAAAGTAGCTTCAAAAACTCCTTTTTTATTAACTGGTATTGCTTGTTTAAATTTATTTGGTCCGTAAATGGTTAAAGTGTCGCTGTTTCTGTTTTCAATTTTAGCCGAAAACTTAACTTTCCCCTTCGCAGTAGTCTGTGCAAAAGAAAAACTAACCGACAATACTAATAAGTAAACTAGTTTTTTCATAAAATAAGTAAATAAGGTTTGTGTAAAATTATACTATTATTTTATAAAACGATAAAATCGAATTAAAATTCTATTATAATTAACAATTGAAACTAAAAATTTTCTTTTTTGTTCTTACTTTTGCATAAAATTTTTTAGAAATGTACAGAAGTCATAACTGTGGCGAATTAAACGCATCACACATAAATACAGAAGTTACCCTTGCAGGTTGGGTTCAAAAATCGAGAGATAAAGGATTTATGATTTGGGTTGATTTACGTGACCGTTATGGTATCACGCAATTAATCTTTGACGAACAAAGAACAGACAAAGCAGTTATTGAAAAAGCAAAATCGTTAGGAAGAGAGTTTGTTATTCAAATCAAAGGAACTGTTATTGAACGCGTTTCTAAAAACCCAAATATGGCGACTGGTGAAGTTGAAATTTTAGTTACCGAATTAACTATTTTAAACGAAGCGCAATTACCTCCATTTACTATCGAAGACGAAACGGATGGTGGTGAAGATATTCGTATGAAATATCGTTACTTAGATATTCGAAGAAATCCAGTAAAAAATAATTTATTATTCCGTCATAAAGTATCAATGGAAGTTAGAAAATATCTATCTGACCAAGGTTTTTGTGATGTGGAAACGCCTTATTTAATTAAATCTACTCCAGAAGGTGCGCGTGATTTCGTAGTGCCAAGTAGAATGAATGAAGGGCAGTTTTATGCACTTCCACAATCGCCACAAACGTTTAAACAATTATTGATGGTAGGTGGAATGGATAAATATTTCCAAATTGTTAAATGTTTCCGTGACGAAGATTTACGTGCTGACCGTCAACCAGAATTCACACAAATCGATTGTGAAATGGCATTCGTAGAGCAAGAAGACATTTTAGATATGTTCGAAGGTTTAACGCGTCATTTACTAAAAGAAATCAAAGGAATTGAAGTGGATAAATTCCCAAGAATTACCTACGATTATGCGATGAAAACTTACGGTAATGACAAACCAGATATTCGTTTTGAAATGAAATTCGGTGAGTTAAATGCTGTAGCTCAACATAAAGATTTCCCTGTATTTAATTCAGCAGAATTAGTTGTTGGAATAGCAGCACCAGGCTGTGCAAATTACACCAGAAAAGAAATTGATGCTTTAATTGATTGGGTAAAACGCCCTCAAGTTGGAGCTTTAGGAATGGTATATGTAAAATGTGAAGAAGATGGTTCATTCAAATCATCAGTAGATAAATTCTACGATCAAGAAGATTTGAAAAAATGGGCTGAAATTACCAACGCAAAACCGGGAGATTTAATCTTAATCTTATCGGGTAATGCAAATAAAGTAAGAACACAATTATCGGCTCTTCGTATGGAAGTTGCAACGCGTTTAGGTTTGAGAAAATCAGATGAATTTGCTCCATTATGGGTAGTAGATTTTCCATTATTAGAATGGGACGAAGAAAGCGGAAGATACCACGCAATGCACCATCCATTTACCTCTCCAAAACCAGAAGACATGGCATTAATTGAAACTGAACCAGGAAAAGTTCGTGCCAATGCTTATGATATGGTATTAAACGGAAACGAAATTGGTGGAGGTTCTATTCGTATTCATGACAGAGACTTACAATCTAGAATGTTTGATTTATTAGGTTTTAGTAAAGAAGAAGCTTTAGCGCAATTCGGATTTTTAATGAATGCTTTTGAATTTGGAGCACCACCACACGGAGGTTTAGCTTTCGGATTGGATCGATTGGTTTCTATTTTAGGCGGACAAGAAACGATTCGTGATTTTATTGCGTTCCCTAAAAACAACTCGGGAAGAGATGTAATGATTGATGCTCCTTCAACAATTGATGAAGCGCAATTACAAGAATTACATATTAAATTAAGATAATAATGAAGAAAATTCTAATTGGACTTATCATTATCATTGCAGGCCTTATTACTTTTGGATATTTACTAAAAAATAATGGGTCAAATGGCGATAGATGGATTGGAATTGGAGTTCTTTTAGCTACTTTTGTGCTGATGCCTTTGTTTTTATATTCAAGATTTAAGAATAAAGAAGTCCGTGAACGCATGCTAAATTTTGATTTAAAAGAAAAGAAAGACACTGATAATCAATAAATTTGAAATATTTTTAACTTTTTCTTGTTCGTGTCGTAAATAAGTATATCTTTGAAGTATTATTAATTTTTTTATATTACACAAATGCGCACAGGCAAAGTTAAATTCTTCAATGAATCAAAAGGTTACGGTTTTATTACAGATGATGAAACAGGAAAAGACATTTTCGTACACGCAAGCGGAATGAGAGTTGAATCTCTTAATGAAGGTGATGCAGTTAGTTACGAAGAAGAAGAAGGAAGAAAAGGTAAAGTAGCTGCTCAAGTAGTAGTTATCGAAGACTAATATATATTATTTTTTGATTACCTAGAAAGATTAAAAGTCCCGATGATATCGGGACTTTTTTTGTTTTGATAATCAATAAGCTCTTTTAAATATTGATAAAAACAACTGTTCATTCACAAAAAAAGCCGCAATAATAATATTGCAGCCCTTTTCTAACTTAACTAAACTACTTTTATTTAAATAGATATTTCATTCCAAATAAAACGTTCCCTTTTGGCATTGGAACAAACGTGTTTTCAAAATACTCAGTATTGAAAATATTTTGAATTAACATATTAATTTCAATATTTTTAGTTCTGAATGTTGTATTCAAATCATAAACATTATAAGAAATTCTTGAGGTTCTCTCAGCATATCGGTATGAAATATTTTGACTAAATCCTTTAAACAACTTGATGTCATAATTAAAAACAACTTGATGGCGCAAAGAATTTATGC
>JBIKZB010000185.1:0-4256 GCA_044354955.1 Flavobacterium sp.
AATTAATTTGTAACTTGCTTCAAGGTTGCTCATAATTGTATTTGATTGGTAGTCAATACAATGTACTAATTTTTAGTGTTTTGAGCAACTTTTTTTATAATGCACTACGGGTTATCATTGTAATTATTGTGCAAAAGAAAGATATTCAAAAGATTTAGTAAATGAAACTTTTGAAAGTATTTTGGATGATTTTAGTTTTACTTCTGAGGTAAAGGTTATTTATCAATTGATGGTTAAAGATTTATTAAATTGTGATGCCAAAGATTCTAAACTACAACTTGAAAAATTAAAGAATAGTATAGCAGAAACAAATGTTCGTATTGAAAAATTACAAGATTTGTTAGTGGACGGTAAAATAGACTCAAATCAATATTCGGAGACAATGACCAGATACTCTAATCAAAAGCAATTATTAGTTGAAGAAATTGAAAGATTAAAAAAAGTTGATAGTGATTATATAAAATGGTTAAAAAATGGCGTTGATGCCTTGTCAAATCTAAAGAACCATTATTTAAATTCTGCAATTAGAGAGAAACAGCAGTTAATTAGTTCGATATTTCCTGAAAAATTTGAATTTAACGGAAAAAAATGTCGAACTACCAGAATCAATGACGTTTTAAGATATATGTTATTGATAGACAGTGATTTAAAAAATAAAAAAAGTGGACAATTATCGAAAAAAATCGAGTTGTCCACTCTAGTGGAGTCGGAGAGAATCGAACTCTCGTCCAAACAAGCAATCAAATAGCTTTCTACACGCTTAGTTTCTTCTTGGATTTTCGACAAAGAGCAAGGCTAGAAACCGCCACTCTTTGCTTAGCTTTATCAGTGTCAGAACGGATTTAAAACATTACCGTTCCTAGGTTTACATTTACGGTTCTCCTAAACCAACCGCCATAAACCAAGGCTTTTGAGGAGAATCCAGCTTTCCTACCTAGTAGGAACTTGGCAAATCTTACTATAATTCAGATTAAGCAGCTAAAGCGTAATTATTTTCGCCGTTTATAGGTTTGTACATTTGGATTTACGAGCTAAACATACAATGCTCGACGTGCTTACTAATCAATTCCACTCGCTGTCAAAACCAGTCGACCCCAATTTTTTTTAAGTGTTCAGTCGCATTTTTTAGAATGCAGCCTTTACGTTGTAATCAAAAAGTGAGCCAAAAGTACTATCATTTTTTCAATAAAAAAAGTGTTTGTATAAAGAGTAGTAAAATGTTATATTTGTAACATAAACACAACGTTTGGTTATAATATATATAAAATATGAAATTCGGTATAATTAAAGAACGAAAAAATCCCCCTGATAGAAGAGTAGTTTTTACACCAGAAGAATTAGTTCGTTTACAGTCAGAACATTCAGAAGCTAAAATTAAAGTTGAAACTTCAGATATTAGAGTGTTTTCAGATGAACAGTATGCTGATTTGGGAATTGAAGTAACTGCAGATCTTTCGGATTGTGATGTGCTTTTTGGAGTAAAAGAAGTTCCAGTTGATGCTTTAATCCCTAATAAAAAGTATTTTTTCTTTTCACATACCATAAAAAAGCAGTCTTACAATAGAAAATTACTGCAAGCGATTCTGAATAAAAATATAGAATTGTACGATCATGAAACCATTGTTGATGCTAATAACAAAAGATTAATTGGTTTTGGTCGTTATGCAGGAATTGTTGGGGCATATAACGGTTTTAGAGCTTTCGGAATTAAATATGATTTATTTACATTAGCAAAAGCTGAAACCTTAACGGGTAAAGATGAATTAATTGCCCGTTTAAAAAGACAAACACTTCCTAATATTAAAATTGTACTTACAGGTCATGGAAAGGTTGGCATGGGAGCAAAGGAAATTTTAGATGGAATGAAAATTAAGCAAGTTGACATAGAAGATTTCTTATCTAAACAATATTCAGAACCTGTTTATACTCAAATTGACGTTTTAGATTACAACAAGCGTATTGATGGTTCGATTTCAACTAAATCTGATTTTTATAAAAATCCTCAAGAATATACTTCCGATTTTGGTCGTTTTTCTAAAGTGGCTGATATATTTATGGCTGGGCATTTTCACGGTAACGGCGCGCCAGATATCTTAACAAGAGAAATGTTACAGGCCGCCGATAATAAAATTCAAGTTGTAGCCGATATTTCTTGTGATGTTGATGGTCCTATTGCTTGTACCCTAAAAGCATCTACAATTGCAGAACCGTTCTTTGGCTATTTGCCAAGTGAGCATATAGAAGTTCCGTATACTCATCCAGCATCCATCATGGTGATGTCAGTTGATAATTTACCTTGTGAATTACCCAAAGATGCCAGTGAGGGATTTGGTGAAATGTTTATGAAGTATGTTATTCCCGCTTTTTTTAATGGTGATAAAGATGGCATCTTAGGAAGAGCAAAAATGACAGAGAACGGAAAATTAACGCCACGATTTGCTTATTTACAAGAATATGTTGATGAAAAACAGGAAACTTTAGCATCAAAATAACTGATAACCCGATGAAAATCGGGTTTTTTTATGTCAATTTAGTACCGTACTATATTAATTAACACGAAAACGTTTTCGTTAATAAAATTATTTCATTGTTTAAAATAAAAGCATTAATGAATGTATATTTAGCCTTTGATTCTATTAATAAGCAAGTTGTTTATTGCAATAGATAAAATTCTACTAAACTAACTAATTTAAAAAACTATGAGTACAAACCAAATTAAAACGAATTGGGCACAATTTATTCCCTTAGTAACAGTTTTCTTTTTTTGGGGATTTGTTGCAGCTAGTAACGATATTTTAATTCCTGTTTTTAAAGAAGCTTTTGATTTAACACAAGGCCAAAGTCAATTGGTATCCGTAGCCTTTTATGTTGCTTATACTATCGGTTCGATTATTTATATGATTATATCGTACCTTATGAAAGGAGATTTAATTAATAGAATAGGGTATAAAAACTCATTAGCCTTGGGATTAATTGTTTCTGCTATGGGAACTTTATTGTTTTATCCAGCTGCCAATTCGGGTTCTTTTCCATTAATGCTATCTGGTTTATTTATCGTAGGTTTAGGTTTCTCACTTCAACAAACAGTTGCAAATCCGTTAGCAATTGCTTTAGGATCTATTACAACAGGTTCACAGCGTTTAACATTGGCAGGAGGAATTAATAATTTGGGAACTACTATTGGTCCATTAATTGTCAGTTTTGCTATTTTTGGTTCAGCTACCTCGAGTAATACTACGTTAGATATTGAAAGCGTAAAAATTCCATATTTAATTTTAGGAGCTGCTTTTTTATTAGTAGCAGTGTTGTTAAAATTTTCATCATTACCAGACAAACCTCAAGCGGTGGTGGAATCAGATGAAAGTATTGCTAACGACAGAGGTAGTGCTTTAAAATATCCACAATTAATTTTGGGTATGATTGCTATTTTTGTTTATGTTGGAGTAGAAGTTTCAACAGCCAGTAATTTACCAGCCTATATGGAAAAAGATTTGGGCTTTTTAACTAAGGATATTGCACCTTATATATCATTATATTGGGCAAGTTTAATGATTGGAAGATGGACAGGCGCTATTGAAGCTTTTACCGATAAAATGAGTTTACAAAAAATTCTTCGCTTTGTAGCTCCTTATTTAGCTTTTGGTGTATTTCTTTTGGTTAATGCTATTGCTAAACATGATTTAACACCATTTTACATTTATGCATTAATTATTTTAGTTTTAATTGCTGCCGATATAGCAAGTAAAGGTAATCCTGCCAGAATGTTATTGATATTTTCTGCATTAGGAATTGTAGCATTGCTTATCGGAATGGCAACTTCTGGTATGACTAGTGTGTATGCATTCACATCAGTTGGTTTATTCTGTAGTACACTTTGGCCTTGTATTTTTACTTTAGCAGTAAGTGGTCTTGGAAAAAATACGAGTCAAGGAAGTAGTTTCCTAATTATGATGATTATGGGCGGTGGAATAATTAGTTGGTTACAAGGTGTTGTAGCTGATGAAACCACCATTCATTCCAGTTATATCATTGGTGTTTTATGTTTTGCTTATTTGGCTTTTTATGCCTGGAAAGTAAGTGGAATCCTTAAAAATCAAGGAATTAATTTTGATAAAAAAGTTGCGGGTAATCATTAAGCGTAAGAAATAGTAAGTATAAAACTCCGCCAGAGATAAAATTCTGACGGAGTTTTTGTTATTTATCTATTCCACTCAATCTTTCTAGAGAAATACATCACGGCTGCTAAAATTAGGAAC
>JBIKZB010000186.1:0-4254 GCA_044354955.1 Flavobacterium sp.
AGGTACACGAATCGCATTTGAAGTTAATTTTCCAGCTAATGCAGGTAATGCTTTTGCAACGGCACTTCCAGCACCAGTTTCTGTAATAACCATGTTTAAAGCAGCAGCACGACCTCTACGGTACTTTTTGTGCATGTTGTCTACTAAGTTTTGGTCATTCGTATAAGCGTGAATAGTTTCTAAATGTCCTTTTACAACGCCTAAAGTATCTTCAACTGCTTTTAAAACAGGAGTGATTGCATTGGTTGTACAAGAAGCTGCAGAGAAAATATTCACTTCATCTGGGTTGTAATCTTCGTGATTTACTCCGTAAACGATATTTGGAACTCCTTTTCCAGGTGCAGTTAATAAAACTTTATCAGCTCCTTTTGAAGTTAAATGACGTTTTAAAGCTTCTTCTGTAGTGAAAGCTCCAGTATTATCAATAATTAATGCATCTTCAATTCCGTAAGCGGTATAATCAATTTCTTCTGGAGAATTTGCAGTAATGATATGAACTGTTGTGCCATTTATTAATAATGCATTGTTCTCAGGGTCTGCAATAACAGAACCAGGAAAATCGCCATGAACAGAATCATAACGTAATAAAGAAGCTCTTTTTTCTAATAAAACAGCATCATTTTTATCTCTAGTTACAATGGCTCTTAAACGTAATTGTTGTCCTTTTCCAATTTTAGACATTATTTCACGTGCTAATAAACGACCAATTCTACCAAAACCATAAAGAACTACATCTTTAGGAGTAATTTCTTGGAAGTTTTTAGCATTTCTTAATTTATCAATTACAAATGCTTTTGCATCATTGTATTTGTTGTCTTCTAAATGATATTCGTATGTTAATTTACCAATATCAATTCTTGAAGGTGGTAAATCTAAATCAACAATAGCGCTTGCAATTTCAACTGAATCAAAAACGTTAATTGGTTTTTCAACAAAAGCCCCAGCATATTCGTGTAAGTTGATGATTTCGCTTACGTTTTTGTCAATCAGTTGATTACGGAATAAAACCAATTCAATAGATTTGTCATACCATAAATCACTAATGATTTTAATGAATTCTACACCAGCTTTTCTTCTGTCTGCCTGAAAAGCTAATTCTTTTTCGTATAAAGAGATATTGCTCATGAAATAATTTTGTGTTGTTTTGTGGTGCAAAAGTATATATTTCAAACGTTTTCGTAAAATTTATTTCTACTTTTTTTAGTGTTTTGAAACGAAATTTTAAATGTGTCTTTTGTTTTGTTTATTTTTTTATTTTTGAAAAAAAATGAAATGAAATTAAAATTCATAGTTCTCTTTACCTTTTTGTTTTTTATTTTAGGGTATTCTCAAGATACAATCCCAAGGTATAAATGGATTCGAACAGGTTTCTTAGTTGGTTATGCATCACAAAATAAATTTATAAGACAAGAAGCTGATTATACGTATGAAAGTAAAATAGTTAAATTTTCTAATCATTTCAATTTGTATAGAAAAAACAAAAATCATTTTGAAATTTTAATTGAGCCAAGTTATTACAGATCAAAACATCAAATGATAAATTATTGGTTTATATCGCATACGGCTGAAAACGGTGATGAATTGAGAGAAAAATATATGAAATTAAAATCAATTAATGAATATGTTTTAAATGTTGGAATTGTATACAGACGTTTATTAACTAAAAACGCATCTGTTTTTGCAACTTTAAATTCGGGACCAATGTATATTGATACCGATACTGAACGATTGAAAAAAGGTTTTGCTTTTAGTGATGTATTTTCTTTAGGGTACAATTACAAATTAAATAAAGTATCATTTGATGCAAAATGTATGTTTCGGCATGTTTCTAATGCCAATATTCAAATGCCTAATTTTGGCTTAAATTCGGTAGGGTTTGAATTTGGTACTTATTTAGAACTTAATTAAATAATAAATCGCAGCTAATTCTAGTTGCGATTTATTGTTTCATTTGGCGTTAATGCTTTTTACATGATAATACTATACATTTGACCGTTTTTAGAAATCAACTGATATCTTGCCTTTTGGTTTTCCTTTTTCGCTAAATAACTTGAAACACTTTCCATATCTTTTGCTTGTTTGCCATCGATACTTAAAATGACTGCGCCATCTAAAATGTCACTATATTCTGCAAATTCAGGATTAGTTACTTTTTTAATTTTTACGCCTTCTTTAAGGTTGAATTGTTTTTTATCAGCAGCATCAAGATCTTCAAATTCAATTCCGTTAAATTCATAATTCAAAATTTCTTTTTTGGTCAACTTAACAGGAAGAATTTTTTGTTTTCCATCACGTAAAACACTTACTTGAATAACGTCATTAGGTCTTTTCGTGTTGATATAAGCTGATAATTCAGAGAAGCTATTGATTTTTTTATTGTCTAATTGTACGATGATATCGCCTTTGGTTAATCCCGCTTTTTCTGCACCTGAATTTTTTGTTACCTTATTAATATAGAACCCTTGCGTTTCTTTTATGCCCAATTCTTTGGCGTAGTTAGAATTCAATTCGCCACCTTCAACGCCTAAAACACCTCGTTGTACATTTCCAAATTGCATTAAATCTTCTATGATTTTTCGAGTAAGATTTGATGGAACTGCAAATGAATAGCCAGCATAACTTCCTGTAGGAGATGAAATCATAGTATTGATTCCGACTAATTCTCCACGGGTGTTTACCAAAGCACCACCACTATTTCCTGGATTCACTGCTGCATCGGTTTGAATGAATGATTGAATGCCGTTGTTTGATAAATTTCTGGCTTTAGCTGAAACAATTCCAGCTGTTACGGTAGAATTTAAATTATACGGATTTCCAACAGCTAAAACCCATTCGCCAACTTTAATGGCATCAGAATCTCCGAAAACTACATAAGGTAATTTTTCATCGGCATCCACTTTTAATAGGGCAACATCCATTTTAGAATCGGTCCCTACTAATTTGGCTTTGTAGGATTTATTATTGTTTAATGTTACTTCTAATTCTGTAGCATCTTGGATAACGTGATTATTAGTTACAATATAACCATCTTCTGTAATAATTACTCCAGAACCTGTTCCTATTTGAGTTTGTTCTCTTGATCCTTGATGACCATAAATAAAATCGTAAATATTACCAGGGACTTTAGAAATACTTACATTTTTAACGTGAACCACAGCATGTATTGTGTTTTCTGCTGCTGTTGTAAAATCAATGTTTTCTGCTCCCAAGTTTACATTTTTGGCATAATTAGGAGAGGCAAGAGTTAATTTCCCTGCATTATTAGGTTCTAAAAAGAATTTGTAAGCACCTAATGTTACTGCTCCACTTAGGAGCGATACGAATACTAAACTTCCAAATTTTTTCATGTTATTTAATTTTTGTTTACTCAAAATTATAAAAAAAAATATTCCCAAAAATCACTTTAACGCTCGATTAACAATGTTTAACATCTTATTAATATTTGTACTTTTGTCTAAATTAATTTCATCATGGAACTTACATTTTATAAATATCAAGGAACGGGTAACGATTTTGTAATGATTGATAATCGTTCTCAATTTTTTCCAAAAGAAAATACGCAACTTATTGAAAAATTATGCGATAGACGTTTTGGAATTGGTGGTGATGGTTTAATTCTTTTAGAAAATCATCTAGACTACGATTTTAAAATGGTTTATTACAATTCCGACGGAAATGAAAGTTCAATGTGTGGAAATGGAGGCAGGTGTTTAGTTGCTTTTGCAAAACAAATGGGAGTTATCGAAAATAAAGCTGAATTTGAAGCTGTTGATGGCTATCATTACGCTACTGTTGATGTAAACGGTATTGTAGCACTTCAAATGAAAGATGTGCAAACTATTAATCAATATGAAAATTATAGTTTTTTAAATACGGGTTCGCCCCATCATGTGCAATTAGTAGATAATTTGGTGGAATTAGACATTAAAACAGAAGGAGCAAAAATTCGTTATTCTGATTTATATGGAAAAGCAGGCAGTAACGTTAATTTTGTGAACCAATTAGCTAATGATATTTTTGCAGTTCGGACCTATGAACGTGGAGTGGAAGATGAAACTTTATCTTGCGGAACAGGAGTAACAGCAGTTGCTATCGCTATGCACCAAAGTGGAAAAACAAACAATAACATTATAGACTTAAACGTAGAAGGTGGAAAATTAAAAGTACAATTTGATGTAGATAACGGAAAATATATCAACGTTTTCTTAATCGGACCCGCAACTTTTGTTTTTGAAGGAAAGATAGATTTATAAT
>JBIKZB010000187.1:0-4240 GCA_044354955.1 Flavobacterium sp.
CGAAGTGTCGGGCGTTGCACTTATATGAGTGGGTTTTGGCTTAACTGCGTTAAGCGGTAGCCTGCTGCGCAGGAGATTCCTATTCTGCGGAATGACAGCTCGCGTTGCGAGGGATTAGTGCTCGCGTGGCGAGGAAGGATGCTCGCATGGCGAGAAAGTTGTGCTCGCTTTGCGAGCTGGTGGAATGGTTATCTGGAATACTATACGTCTTGATTAGCCCCGATGGGAACGGCATCCTTTTATAAACCTAACAGGTTTTCAAAAACCTGTTAGGTTTATAAAAGATATAGTGGACAGCGGGACTATTGGTCTTTATGGAATTAAAACGTGTGCTTCTAAAAAAATTATTCTTTAGGTGTTGTTTTAGGCTGAAGTTTAATTTTATTGATCCAGTGTTCGTTGAGTTTATCAAAATCGATGGGCTTTTTTGATTCTTGTTTGGTAAGTTGCCCTTGGTTGAAGGCTGCATTTAGAATTCCTTCAATGTGGTAGTCTTCTTTAATTTCGTAGGGTTTGTATTGTGTTTTTAAATTGATATCAAATAAATAAGCTGTAGAATTGGCCCAAAAGGCTTTCCATCCGCTTTTGTACTCCTTTATTAAATCGAAAGTGGTGCTTCCGGTTTGGCGATAAATTAATTTTACTAAGATTTGACCGTCTTTGCGGGATAGTTTTTTCAAACGCGGTTCAAATTCTTCTTCTAAATATTTTTCTACCAGTTTAAAGTATTTCTTTTTTTCGCGATTGGTTTTCAATTTTGCCATGGTAGCATTTAACTGCGTTAATTTATCAGCCGTTAATTTGGCATACGGATACACTTTGAAAATTCTTCTCTTTAATATTAACTTGGCTTTTTTGTCTTCGTCAGAAGTATATACGTTAGTGGGCGTAAAAATAATTTCTTTTAATTCGATAGAATATATGATAGACGAATCTTGTTGCGTCATCTTTAACGTGTCGGTTTCGGTTTGAGCAAAAGAAAAAGTAGTAATGAATACTAAGCAACTACTAAAAAATAACTTATACATAATGTTTGTGTTTATACTTTTAAACTCATAGCAAAAAGTAAACCAAAATTATCGAAATAATATGAAACTCTAATTACTTATTTCTATTTTAGCAAAAAATTATAGTTAACATGAGTACAAAATCGATATTAAAGAAGTCGTCGATGACTTTTTTGGAAAATTATTTAAATAATGCCTCGCCAACTGGGTATGAAGCGGAAGGACAAAAAATTTGGATGGATTACTTAAAACCGTATGTAGATACTTTTATTACCGATACCTACGGAAGTGCCGTTGGAGTTATTAATCCAGATGCTCCTTATAAAGTAGTGATTGAAGGGCATGCGGATGAAATTTCGTGGTATGTGAATTATATTACCGATGATGGATTAATCTATGTGATTAGAAATGGCGGAAGTGACCACATGATTGCGCCATCGAAACGTGTGAACATTCATACTAAGAAAGGGATTGTTCGTGGTGTTTTTGGTTGGCCAGCAATTCATACGAGAGGTAGAAACGGAAAAGCTGAAGAATCGGCAAAAATTGAAAACATATTTATTGATTGTGGTTGCTCTACGAAAGCCGAAGTGGAAGAACTAGGCGTTCATGTGGGTTGTGTGATTACGTATCCTGATAATTTTGAGATTTTAAACAACGATAAATTTGTATGTAGAGCCATTGACAACCGCATGGGTGGTTTTATGATTGCCGAAGTAGCGCGTTTATTAAAGGAGAACAAAAAGAAATTACCTTTTGGATTGTACATCGTAAACTCGGTGCAGGAGGAAATTGGTTTGCGTGGTGCCGAAATGATTACCCAGCGCATTAAACCAAACGTTGCCATAGTAACCGATGTTTGCCACGACACGACTACACCTATGATTGACAAAAAAATTGAAGGTGATTTAAAAATGGGACGCGGACCTGTTATTGCTTACGCTCCTGCAACACAAAACATTTTACGTGAAATGATTGTGGACACAGCGGTAGAAAACAAAATACCTTTCCAACGCCATGCAACTTCTCGCGTTACCGGAACCGATACCGATGCTTTTGCGTACAGCAATGGCGGTGTTGCCTCGGCTTTGATTTCGTTACCGTTGCGTTATATGCATACCACCGTAGAAATGGTACACCGCGACGACGTAGAAAATGTAATTAAATTGATTTACGAAAGTTTATTGAAAATAGAGAATAACGAAACGTTTAGTTATTTTAAATAATAGTTTTTCTCATAAAATTTAAAATCCTCATTTGTTTGAGGATTTTTTTTGCTTTTTTGAAATTTTAACACAAACTACAGAAAAACTACAGCAATTAGGTGTGGAGAATTTTGTTATATTGCAAAAAGAAAAATTACTTTTTTTATAAGTATTGAAAAATTTAAATAAAACAATTTCTATTCTAAATAAACTATGGCTATAAATTTTCAAGAAAATGACCCAAGTTTAGAATCTCAATGGAGAGCTTTGATACTATTCGGTAAAAATTCAGCAACTTATAAATTTGCTTTCGGAAAAGCATTATTGGAACTAACTTCAAAAGAAGTAAATAACATTAGCCTAAAAGATTTATCTCCAATTTTTGTAAATAGCATTTTAGAGCACATCAAAATAAATAACAAACAAGGAAACTCAAATTCAAGTACATTTTTAAATGATTGTAGAAAATTTAACAATGGAGAAATATCATATGATAACCTCCTAAATACTACTGAAAAATATGGTTTTGTAAATGTTATTGATGCTTTTCAAAATGTAAATAGAGGAGTTATTCCGAAAAAATTTTACGAAAAAGACTATGATGGAAAAACTAAAAAAATTGTAATAACAGATGAACTATTAAAACTTAAAGAAAGTATACAATTTTCAAATTTTAAAGATGAAGTGGAAGCTAGATGGAATTTAGTAGAAACTGCATGGAATCTTGAAATAAATCCAAACCTTCTTGAAGTTAAAATTGATGATGATTTACAAACACTTTTTATTGAGAATAATTTAATGAGACGGAAAGATATAACTTCTGCGAGAGCGTCTCTAAATGGTTATCAAAAAGGGAAATGCTTCTATTCTTTTAAAGATATCTCAATTAATTCTGGCGAAAAGAATCTTTGTGCAGTTGATCATTTTTTTCCACATGTTCATAAATTAAGACATAACGAAATAGGTGCAAATATTAATGGAGTTTGGAATCTTGTTTTAGCAGATAAGTTTGTTAATCTTGAAAAAAGTGCAAAAATTCCAGAACTAAAATATCTAGAAAGACTTTATAAAAGAAATGAATTTTACATAGCAAGTAAACATCCCCTAGGTGAAACTATTATTAATCAAACAGGCAAAACACATCAAGAAAGAAGAAGTTTTTTACAAAAACAATATAATTTATCTATAAATTTATCTATTCAAAAATGGAAACCTTTAATTGAATTTGAAGAAAATAATGAATAATTTTACTGAAATTGAACAAAATAAAATTTTATTTAAAGATAATTATTTCTTTATAATAAAAGACGGATTCCCAGTAAATCCTGGACATTTATTAATTATTTCTAATGTTGTTAGAAAAGATTATTTCGACTTGACTGAAGATGAAAAATTTAATTTGCCTCTTACAATTGAAAAGGCAAAGCAAATAATACTTGAAGAATATAAACCTGAAGGATTTAACATTGGAATGAATTGCGGAGAAACTGCAGGACAAACTATTTTCCATTTCCACTGTCATTTAATTCCACGATACAAAGGAGATATGAAAAATCCTAGAGGAGGTGTTCGACATGTTATCCCTTCAAAAGGAAATTATTAGAAGTTAAACCAGTATTGTCTAAGCCTAATTTAATTAATGATTTTACAAATATTTTTTTCTACATAAACATATACTTATTTTTAAAACGAGAATCCCGTTTTCTGCACTCCCCAAAAAATTTAGACACTATTTTTGGGAGTGCAGAAAACAAGTTTCTTTATCTATAAAAGTATGTATTAGCTAAGCTGTAAATAACTCAAAACGTTTTTCTCAATTCGCTCGTTGATGTTTGAAATATCCGCTTTTACGAATTTTTCTCCAATGATGTTTTCGAATAATTCAATGTAACGTTCTGAAACTGTTTCGATGTATTCATCGGTCATGTTTGGAATTTGTTGTCCTTCTTTTCCTTGGAAACCGTTTTCAATTAACCAACGACGCACAAATTCTTTTGACAATTGTTTTTGTTCTTCATTGTTGTTTTG
>JBIKZB010000188.1:0-4220 GCA_044354955.1 Flavobacterium sp.
TTCGTCAGGACAGTCTGATTATAATTTTTCTAAACCGTACTCTGAAGAAACTGCAAAAGTGATAGATTTTGAAATTTCTAAATTAATTGAAGAGCAATACCAAAGAGCTATTCATCTTTTAGAAACGAATAAAGAAAAACTAACTCAATTAGCTGATATTCTAATAGAAAAAGAAGTTATTTTTAAAGATGATTTAGAAACTATTTTTGGAAAAAGACCTTTTGATAAAGAGGCTGAAATTCCAGCCACAGAATAAGAGTTATCAACAAAATTATATTAATAAAAAACTTAATTCTTTATGTAAAGAATTAAGTTTTTTTTTATCTTTGATTTTCACACTATAAAAAGCAACTAAAGTACATGAGTCTTTTTAGAAAATTTTTCGGCACTTCTGGAAATGAAGAAGACAATGATAACAAACAAGAAGTTAAGAGTCCTTATTCTCCTGATGTTACGTTGGCTATAGACGAACAATTTACTTTCAATTTCAAAGAAAATGGAGGTAAGTTCATCTATTGTGAAAATCTAGAAGAAATTTCGGAAAATTTTGAAAACATATTAGCTGAAAATGACTGGTTTGAATGCAATGCACACTGTTTTGACAATCGATTACTTTATTTACTTGACATAAATAAGCTTACCTATAATAACGCATCAAATCCTATTTTTATACTTTCATCGTGTGAAAATTTAATTGCAGATGAAGGCTCTATCTTATTTTCTTCAAATCAATTTAAGCACTTTAAACCAAACGAATTGCCTACGAATATGATTATTTTTGCAACTACAAGTCAAATTGTACAAAGCAAAAGCGATGGATTAAGGCGAATAAAAAACGCTCACGAAAAAAATTATCCTTCAAATATTACAACCATAAAATACTTTGAAGAAGAAAAAGAGCAAGATTTTCTTCATTACGGAAGTTGTCATAAAAACCTCTACCTACTTCTTTTAGAAGATTTATAATAATGAACGAAACGCTAAAAAGAGCATTATCTGGAGCCGTTTATGTACTTTTATTATTAGGCTGTATTTCTTATTCTAGGGAAGGTTTAGCAATTCTTTTTGGTGCTTTTCTACTCATAGGTGTATATGAGTTTTGCAAAATGTGTGAATTAAACTTCTACATAAGTTTACCCATTGCTGCAGCAGCTTATTATTTCTTATGGAATAAAAACTCCGATTTAAATTTAAATACAGCATTAACTGCAATAGCGATAATAATTGCCATTAAATTGTTGTTATATCTTTTCAATACCAAGAAAACCAATTTTCAACTTTACACACGCTACTTTTTGCTGTTTGGATATGTAATTCTTCCTTTTATCTTAGCGAATTATATTGCTATGGGCGTGAAAGGATACAATCCAAAGATTCTAATCTCTATCATTGTATTAATTTGGACCAACGATACTTTTGCCTATTTAGTGGGGAAAAACATTGGTAAAAACAAACTTTTTCCAAGTGTTTCTCCTAAAAAAACGATTGAAGGTTTTGTAGGGGGATTACTATTTACAATTATTGGCGGCGCATTATTAGCCCAATATTACATCATGGCATCTAATTTATATATTTGGATTGTTATTGCTGCTATAGTGAGTATTTTTAGCACTTTAGGCGATTTAATCGAATCAAAATTAAAACGTGTTGCCGGAATAAAAGATACCGGAAATATAATGCCCGGTCATGGAGGTATTCTAGATCGACTAGATAGTATTATATTTGTCATTCCATTTATTAATTTATTTTATTTAATTTTATACTATGTTTCATAAAGAAGGTTCAAAAATTATTTTAATTACCCTACTTTTAGTTGTGGGTATAATTTTTTCGGCAGATTATTTTTTAAAAGATATTAATTGGTTAAGAACTGTGGTGTTCTTATTTGCATTAGTAATACTACTATTAGTATTGCAATTTTTTAGAAATCCTACACGAGTTGCGGACAATAGCGACAATCATATCTTAGCTCCAGTAGATGGAAAAGTAGTTGTTATTGAAGAAGTTTACGAACCTGAATATTTTAAAGACAAACGTTTGATGGTATCTATTTTTATGTCGCCAATAAATGTTCACGTTACCCGTTATTGTGTAAACGGAATTGTAAAATACAGCAAATATCATCCTGGTAAATATCTAGTTGCTTGGCATCCGAAAGCTAGTGAAGAAAACGAAAGAACTACTGTTGTTATCAACAATAGAGTGTATGGAGAAATCCTATACCGTCAAATTGCGGGTGCTTTAGCAAGACGTATTGTTAATTATGCGCAAGAAGGCATGAGAGTGGTTCAAGGAAAAGATGCTGGTTTTATTAAATTTGGTTCAAGAGTAGATATTTATTTACCATTAGGAACAGAAATCAATGTTAAATTAGGCGAAAAAGCTATCGGAAACAAAACCGTTATTAGTAAAAAAGCATAAAAATGAACGAAAAGGATATTAATACGTTATTTGACGAAGCATTTGCTAATGCACAATTGATTCCGCAAGAATCTGTGCCACAGGACATGCAATTAATATTGTATGGTTTATATAAACAAGCTACCTCAGAAATTACAAACCCTTTATTGTTTCAAAATCCACAAGATATTCGAAATGCATTCAAATTAAATGCTTGGATGCAAGTCAAACATCTGAAACCAGATGATGCAAAAGCTGAATACATTAATATCATCAACAAACTGCTGAAAGAACGTAATTTATAATACGTATTACCACAATGAAAAAGTCACTATTGATTTGGGCTTGCTTCACATTTATGATGACGAGCTGCAAAAAGGAAAACGAATTAGAAGAAGTTAAAATTCCAGATCCTGAAGTAGAAACTAAAATTTCGGCCTTGGGAAATCCTGCAGATGTAAAGATTACCGAAGGTGGTATTTTTCAAATGAGAGGACTAAAATATGCGTATGATGATTTAGAACCACACATTGATGGTCGTACCATGGAAATTCATTATTCTAAACATCATTTGGGTTACGCAAATAAATTAAATAAGGCAGTAATTGGTACTGATTTAGAATTAAAAACCGTTGAAGAAATTCTTAAGAACTTAGACGCAAACAATAAAGAAATCCGAAACAATGCAGGTGGTTATTACAACCATAATTTATTTTTCGAAATTTTAAATCCAAAAGGTGGTGGTACTCCAACTGGCGCACTTGCCGAAGCCATTACCGCAGAACTAGGTTCATTTGACAACTTACAAAAACAATTAACTGATGCTGCCGCAGTACAATTTGGAAGTGGCTGGGCTTGGCTAGTAGTTACAAGAGATGGAAAATTAGCCGTAACTAGCACCGCCAACCAAGACAACCCCTTAATGCCAAACGCCGAAGTAAGAGGTACGCCTATTTTAGCTATTGATGTTTGGGAACACGCCTACTACTTAAATTACCAAAACAAACGCAACGAATATTTAACCGCTATTTTCAACGTAATCGATTGGAATGTAGTGAATATTAAATACGAAACTGCGATTAGTAAGATTTAATTTTAAAACTAAAATGTCTAATAAAGAAATTCAATATAAGTTTTCTACTTTCGCAGTGATAGTAGGTTTGATTGTTTTTCTAATTATTTTTGCTGCTTTATTAACTATTTTAATATCACTTTGGAACGATAAAGCATATATAGCAGTTTTTTTTCTAGGATTTTTACTTTTCATAATATCTAACGAAGCTATTCCAAATCTTTTTCGATTTTCCAAACATTTAATCAAAAGCAAACCAGCACTTATCTTAACCGAAAAAGAATTAATTGATAATGTAAACAATGTGATATATCCTTGGGCAGAAATAAAAAAAATAAAATATCAATTGAATTACCCTTCAAATCACATTTCAATTGAAGTCAAATCTCCATCCTTATTTTTAAAAAAAGAAACAAATTTATACAAACGTTTGATTATGAAATTGAATACTAAATATTTTAATGGAACTTTTTCTTTAAAACCTATGCTCATTAGTTGTAAAAAAAGAGGACTTGTTGAAAATTTAAATTTTTATTTAAAACAAGGCAATAGTAACAAGCCATTCTAGCACAAAGGTCGCTCTCGTGAACTCATGCTAGCGCGAGCGTCACGCTCTTGAACACAAGCTAAATTTATAAAATCATAATGGTCACGAGCATGATGTTCGCGCCAGTCTATAAAAAAATCCCAATCTTTCGATTGGGATTTTTAGTATTACTTCGTTAAGTACATTTTTCTTCTTGCAAAC
>JBIKZB010000286.1:0-2568 GCA_044354955.1 Flavobacterium sp.
ATGTAAAATGAATAATTTGTCTAAAGCAGCAACTACTTTTGGATCAGCTTTATAAGGGCCTGTTGGTAATTCAAACATTAAACGCATGAAATTATCAACATAACCTTTTGTGTTGTCATAATAATTTAATGGATAACCCATTGATTTTCTGTAAGTCCATGTAGCAATTACTAAAAATTTACCCATAGTTTTACATACTGCATCATACATTTCTTTTTCGTTGTGAGGATTCACAGACTTAGGATTAAATGCAGTTAAAGCACTTGTTAAAGAAGCTAAAACACCCATTGGATGTGCTGTTTTAGGAAAACCATCAATGATGTTTTTCATTTCCTCATTAACTAAAGTATATTTACGAATGTCGTTTTCAAACTTCTCTAATTGAGCCGATGTTGGCAACTCTCCGAAAATTAATAAATAAGAAACTTCTAAGAAGCTAGCTTTATCTGCTAAATCCTCAATAGAATATCCTCTGTAACGTAAAATTCCCTCTTCACCATCTAAAAAAGTAATTTCACTTGTACATGAACCCGAATTTTTATACCCTGGATCAATAGTAATAGCACCAGAAGCACTACGTAGTTTGTCGATGTCGATAGCAACCTCATTTTCGGTCCCTACGATAACTGGGAACTCATACTTCTTGCCATCAAGCTCTAATATTGCAGTATTTGACATATTAATATAATGTGTTTTTTGATAAATATTTATGTATGTTGCGAATTTAACAAATAATCCTCGAACAATAAAGAAAATTATTATAATTTATGGTTAAATAATATACATGAAAAACCCTTTCAAAATTTCTTCTGAAAGGGTTACTATTTAGATACTGAAACAAGTTCAGCTAAACTGTTTATCTTATTATCTTTTTACTTTAAAAGCATTAACACCAGGAAAATAAGCAACATCCGCTAATTCTTCTTCTATACGCAATAATTGATTGTATTTTGCCATACGATCTGAACGGGAAGCAGATCCTGTTTTAATTTGTCCGCAGTTTAATGCAACAGCTAAATCAGCAATTGTATTATCTTCTGTTTCACCAGAACGGTGAGACATTACTGAAGTATATCCTGCATTATGTGCCATATTAACTGCTGCAATAGTTTCTGTTAAAGTTCCAATTTGGTTTACTTTAATCAAAATTGAATTGGCAATAGATTGACTAATTCCACGAGATAATCTTTCTACATTTGTTACAAATAAATCATCTCCTACTAATTGTACTTTATCACCAATTTTCTCAGTTAATAATTTCCAACCTTCCCAATCATCTTCATACATTCCGTCTTCAATAGAAATAATTGGATAATTAGCAGCTAATTCAGCTAAATAAGAAGCTTGCTCTTCAGAAGTTCTGATTTTTCCAGTTTCTCCTTCAAATTTAGTGTAATCGTATTTTCCGTTAACATAAAACTCAGAAGCTGCACAGTCTAAAGCAATCATTACATCATCACCAAAAGTATAACCAGCGTTTGTAACCGCTAATTTGATTGAATCTAAAGCATCTTCTGTGCCTCCTGCTAAATTTGGAGCAAATCCACCTTCATCACCTACTGCAGTAGATAAATTTCTATCGTGTAATACTTTTTTCAAGTTATGGAAGATTTCAGTTCCCATTTGCATAGCGTGCGTGAAATCTTTAGCCTTAACTGGCATAATCATGAATTCTTGAAATGCAATTGGAGCATCAGAATGTGAACCTCCATTGATGATATTCATCATTGGCACTGGTAACTTATTAGCAGAAACACCCCCAACATAACGATATAATGGCATTCCTAATTCATTAGCTGCTGCTTTTGCCACCGCTAAAGAAACACCTAAAATTGCATTAGCTCCTAAGTTTGATTTATTTGCTGTTCCGTCTAATTCAATCATCATTTTGTCGATTAAATTTTGTTCAAAAACAGACATCCCTACAACTGCTTCAGCAATTTTTGTATTTACATTTTCAACAGCTTTTAAAACACCTTTACCCATATATGCTTTACCGGCATCACGAAGCTCTACAGCTTCATGTTCGCCAGTAGAAGCACCGCTTGGAACAGCTGCTCTTCCTAAAATTCCGTTATCTGTAACTACATCAACTTCGATTGTTGGATTCCCACGTGAATCTAAAATTTGTCTAGCGTGAACTTTGATAATTATACTCATTTTATATTTTATTTAATTTACTATCTTGTGAATAATAACAAATTTATAATTTAAAATCTAATCATAAATAGAAACTCAAAAAACTTATAAACGATAACGTTTTAGTTAGTTGCAGTTTTTATATTTTCGATAAATTGGTCGAATAAATAACTTGAATCGTGAGGTCCAGGACTTGCTTCTGGATGATATTGTACTGAAAAACAGTTTTTAGATTTCATACGCATTCCTGCTACTGTTCCATCATTTAGATGTTCATGTGTTAATTCGAAATCTGGATGCTTATCCAACTCTTCACGTACGATAGCAAAACCATGATTTTGAGAAGTAATTTCACCTTTTCCTGTAATTATATTTTTAACAGGATGATTGATTCCACGGTGACCGTTGAACATTTTATAAGTTGAAATT
>JBIKZB010000189.1:0-4125 GCA_044354955.1 Flavobacterium sp.
AAATAAATTTCATAAGAAGAATTATTTTTGATCTTGTAAAGCAAATACTTTTCTTAATAAATCAGAACTTCTTGAGGCTAAATTAGTTCGAATATCTTTTTCTTCCACCGCAATCATTTTGAAAACTCCTTCCATAGCTTTTTTAGTGGTATAGTCTGTTAAATCGGGATTTACTTTTTTAACTAGCGGAATGCTATTGTACTTAGTGATAATTTCTTTCCAAACTTTATCAGCGCCAACTTTGGTGTACGATTTTTTAATTAAGGGATTAAATTTGGTATACAAAACAGTAGAAGTTGTATTTTGTAAATAGGTTGTTGCCGAACTTTCGTTACCCATCAAAATGTTTTTGGCATCGTTGAACGATATTTGTTTTACAGCATCCACAAAAATAGGTGTCGCTTCTTTAACAGCATCTTCCGCAGCACGATTAATTACTTTTAAGCCTTCGTCAGCTAATTTACTCATACCTATTTGACGTAGTTTCTTATCAACTGTTTGAAGTTCTTCGGGTAATAAAATTTTTACTGCTTCATTTTTAAAAAACCCATCGGTTGCAGTTAATTTTGAAACTTGTTTGGTGATGCCATTGTTTAACGCTTCTTTTAAACCATTCCCAATTTCTGCCTGACTTAAAACACCAGTTCCTTGTGGTAATTGATCTAAAACTTGCTGCATTTCTGCACAACTAAATAAACTGAATGCTACTAGACTAAGGGCGATTTTTCTCATATTTTTCTGTTTTACTAACTTATTTGCAAAGATAGTGCCATTTTTTGACTGAATTTATTCTAAAATTTGAATGAAATAAAATTATTAAATTCGTAAATTGCACCCTTAAAAACGAATAAAAATTACAGATGGAACTACAAACTCCTTATATTCCTAAAAATAAAGTAAGAATTGTGACCGCAGCGTCACTTTTTGATGGACACGATGCAGCCATTAATATCATGCGTAGAATTATTCAAGCTACGGGTGTTGAGGTTATTCACCTTGGACATGATAGAAGTGTGGAAGAAGTTGTAAATACAGCTATTCAAGAAGATGCTAATGCGATTGCAATGACATCTTACCAAGGAGGTCATAACGAATATTTCAAATATATGTATGATTTGCTTAAAGAAAAAGGAGCAGGTCACATCAAAATATTTGGTGGAGGTGGAGGGGTTATCTTACCTTCTGAAATTTCAGAATTACACGAATACGGAATCGAAAGAATTTATTCGCCAGATGACGGTCGTGCCATGGGATTACAAGGTATGATTAACGATTTAGTGCAACGTTCAGATTATCCAATTGGAGATAAACTAACAGGAGAATTATCGCATATTGAAGATAAAAATCCAACTGCGATTGCAAGATTAATTTCAGCAGCTGAGAATTTTCCAGAAATTGCAAAATCGGTTTTTGATGAAATTCACCAAAAGAATGAAACGTCAAAAATTCCGGTTTTAGGAATCACAGGAACAGGTGGTGCCGGAAAATCATCGTTAGTAGATGAATTAGTACGTCGTTTTTTAATCGATTTCCCTGAAAAAACTATCGGATTAATTTCGGTTGACCCATCAAAACGTAAAACAGGTGGTGCTTTGTTAGGTGATAGAATTCGTATGAATGCCATTAACAATTCTCGTGTTTACATGCGTTCGTTAGCAACTCGTCAATCGAATTTGGCTTTATCGAAATATGTAGCTGAAGCGATTCAAGTATTGAAAGCAGCGAAATATGATTTAATTGTTTTAGAAACTTCAGGAATTGGACAATCGGATACTGAAATAATGGACCATTCTGATGTTTCATTATATGTAATGACACCAGAATTTGGAGCAGCAACACAATTAGAAAAAATCGATATGTTAGATTTTGCTGATTTAGTGGCGTTAAACAAATTCGACAAACGTGGTGCTTTAGATGCCATTCGCGATGTAAAAAAACAATACCAACGCAATCATAATTTATGGGATGTGGATACCGATAAGATGCCGATTTTTGGAACAATCGCGTCACAATTCAACGACCCAGGAATGAATACGCTTTACAAATCTATCATGGATAAGATTGTAGCGAAAACAGGAGCTGATTTAAAATCGACTTTTGAAATTACGCGTGAAATGAGCGAGAAGATTTTCGTAATTCCGCCTCACAGAACACGTTACTTATCTGAAATTGCAGAAAACAATAGAAAATACGACGAAACAGCACTTTCGCAAGTAGAAGTAGCTCAAAAATTATACGGAATTTTCAAAACTATTGAAACCGTTAACGGAAATGTTCCACAAATAGATAAAGCAGGAATTGTTGAAAGTTCTTTGAACATTACCGCTGATAACAAAGATTTCGTTTCGTTATTGACTAAAGAATTCGACCGTGTAAAAATGAACCTTGACCCATACAATTGGGAAATCATTTTAACTTGGGACGAAAAAGTAAACAAATACAAAAATCCTGTTTATAGTTTTAAAGTTCGTGATAAAGAAATCAAAATTGCAACGCATACTGAATCGTTATCACATTCTCAAATTCCAAAAGTTTCTTTGCCAAAATACCAAGCTTGGGGAGATATATTAAAATGGAATTTACAAGAAAATGTTCCAGGTGAATTCCCATTCGCATCAGGATTATATCCATTCAAACGCGAAGGTGAAGATCCAAGTAGAATGTTTGCAGGAGAAGGAGGGCCAGAAAGAACGAACAAACGTTTCCATTATGTTTCTGCTGGATTACCTGCAAAACGTTTATCAACCGCTTTTGACTCGGTAACCTTATATGGAAATGATCCACATATTCGTCCTGATATTTATGGAAAAATTGGAAATGCAGGAGTTTCGATTTGTTGCTTAGATGATGCGAAGAAATTATATTCAGGTTTCGATTTAAGTCATCCGTTAACTTCGGTTTCGATGACGATTAATGGACCTGCGCCAATGTTGTTAGGATTCTTTATGAATGCTGCCATCGATCAAAACTGTGAAAAATACATCATTGAAAATGGTCTACAAGATGAAGTAGAATCTAAAATCAACGAAATCTACAAGAAAAAAGGAGTAGCACGTCCAAGATATCAGGGTGCTTTACCAGAAGGAAACAACGGTTTAGGTTTGATGCTTTTAGGAGTTACCGGTGACCAAGTTTTACCTTTGGATGTGTATCAAGATATCAAAATAAAAACCTTAGCACAAGTTCGTGGAACGGTTCAGGCTGATATTTTAAAAGAAGACCAAGCACAAAACACATGTATTTTCTCAACGGAATTTGCATTGCGTTTGATGGGTGACGTTCAAGAATATTTCATCAAACAAAACGTTCGTAATTTCTATTCTGTTTCAATTTCGGGATATCATATTGCTGAAGCAGGAGCGAATCCTATTACACAATTAGCTTTCACGTTAGCAAATGGTTTCACTTATGTAGAATATTATTTAAGTCGTGGAATGAACATCAACGATTTCGGTCCGAACTTATCATTCTTCTTCTCTAACGGAATTGATCCTGAATATGCGGTAATCGGTCGTGTAGCACGTAAAATTTGGGCGAAAGCCTTGAAAAATAAATACGGAGCCAACGAAAGAGCACAAATGTTGAAATACCACATTCAAACTTCTGGGCGTTCGTTACACGCGCAAGAGATTGATTTTAATGATATTCGTACGACTTTACAAGCGTTGTATGCAATTTACGACAACTGTAACTCGTTACATACGAATGCTTATGACGAAGCAATTACAACGCCAACAGAAGAATCAGTGCGTAGAGCCATGGCAATTCAGTTGATTATTAATAAAGAATTAGGTTTAGCGAAAAACGAAAACCCAATTCAAGGCTCGTTCATTATTGAAGAATTAACTGATTTAGTGGAAGATGCGGTTTTACAAGAATTCGACAGAATCACAGAACGCGGGGGCGTTTTAGGCGCCATGGAAACCATGTATCAACGTTCAAAAATCCAAGAAGAATCATTGTATTACGAAACCTTGAAACATACGGGAGAATTCCAAATTATCGGTGTAAATACGTTCTTGAGTTCTAAAGGTTCTCCAACGGTTATTCCAGCTGAGGTTATTCGTGCAACGGAAGAAGAAAAACAATATCAAATCGATATGTTAACCGATTTACATAAAACAA
>JBIKZB010000190.1:0-4111 GCA_044354955.1 Flavobacterium sp.
AAATACATCGGTAGCATCATCATAGGATTCTTCAATAATTTCACTCGAAATTTTAATCAAACTTCTTTGAATGAATTTTTGTAGAATAATACGTGAGTGAAACTCTATATGAGCTGAAGAAGATATCTTTTGAGTTAACTGAATCAAGTAAAAATCACCCCCCGCAAGTTCTAATTTACCACTTTTCTTTAATTGAGCTGAAACGGTTAATAAGTCAACAGGCTGGGTTTCATTAAATAATTGCACAATAGCTTCAAAAATGTGCTTGTGTGCGTCTTTATAAAAAGCATCTGGTTGTAAAATATCAATTACTTCATCCACCCCTTTTTTATCAATCATCATGGCACCAAGTACCGCTTCTTCAAGGTCTAACGCTTGAGGAGGTAGTTTTCCTTTTTCCAAATTGATAATCGTAGTTTTATCTACTCTTATCGGGTTCATATTTCTGACATTTTCCATAGTGCTAAGGTAACCTATTTTTGTAAATTTATACATGCGAGTTCTTAATAGTACATTGTTAACAACTCAATATTATTGTTAATAAGCCAAAAAAAATCCGAAACTTAAAGCCTCGGATTTATATTGTAATTTAAAAACAAGCACTTATTCTTTGAATTCGCCCATGTTGCTATATTTATCCATGCGTTGCGCCACTAAATCTTTTGTTGATAAATCTTTTAACTCATTAAAAGCTTTAGTTACATATTCTGCTACCGTTTTAAAAGTAGTTTCTTTATCGTAGTGTGCACCACCAAGCGGTTCTGGTATAATATCATCAATTAACTTTTGTTTTTTCATATCAAACGAAGTTAATTTTAATGCTTCAGCTGCTTGTTCCTTATATTCCCAACTTCTCCATAAAATAGACGAACAAGATTCAGGTGAAATTACAGAATACCATGTGTTTTCTAACATGTAAACACGGTCTCCAACTCCAATTCCTAAAGCTCCTCCTGAAGCTCCTTCTCCAATAATAATTGAAATAATAGGTGTTTTTAAACGAGCCATTTCGAAAATATTTCTTGCAATAGCTTCACCTTGACCTCTTTCTTCAGCTTCTAAACCTGGATAAGCACCAGGTGTATCAATTAATGTTAAGACAGGAATATTAAATTTTTCTGCCATTTTCATTAATCGTAATGCTTTACGGTATCCTTCTGGATTTGCCATCCCGAAGTTTCTGTATTGACGCATTTTAGTATTGATACCTTTTTGCTGTCCAATAATCATATACGATTGTCCGTTTATTTGACCTAAACCTCCAATCATTGCTTTGTCATCTTTGAAATTTCTATCTCCAAAAAGTTCTAAAAATGTCCCATTAGTAATATTGGTAATATGTTCTAATGTGTATGGACGATTTGGATGACGTGATAATTGAACACGTTGCCATGCAGAAAGATTTTTGTATATTTTTTTCTTAGTTTCTTCTAATTTCTTCTCTATTTGTTTGCAAGTGTTAGAAACGTCAACATCTGATTCTTGACCAATGATTTGACATTTATCTAATTGGTCTTCAAGCTCTTTAATTGGTAATTCAAAATCTAAATATTCCATAATCGGTTTATTTGGGTTTGTGTTTGTTGTGACAAAGATAAAATTTTCAATTAACTTTAGTAAACTTATCGTTAATTAGTTGTTACTTTTTTATAACTTTTTACAATTCCGTTTGCAATTACTGTGGCTAAAATTATTAAAGCACCTACATAAAACAAAGGCGACATTTCTTCTCCGTCTTTAAAAATTAGTAGGGCCAAAATGATTCCGTAAATAGGTTCTAGATTAATAGTTAGCATTACGGTAAACGGACTCAAAAATTTCATTACTTTTACCGATGCTGAAAACGCATAAGCTGTACAAATAGACGACAACAAGAATAACCAAATTAAGTCGTTTACAGAAAGTGAAAAGAAAGCAGGTGTAAAACTTCCTGCAAAAAACAAGTAGATGCTCAAAAAGAAAACACCGCTTGATAGTTCATACAGAGAAATTACATTAGGGTCGTATTCTTTCGCATATTTTCCATTAATAACAGAAAAAAGGGCTGATAAAAAAGCCGAAGTGATGGCTAAATAAATGCCTGATGCGTATTTGGTTTCTACATTAAAAATAATTCCTAATCCTACAACTACAATTAATCCGAAAAGCAATTCGTACCAAATAACTTTACGTTTGTAAAATATGGGTTCCAATATGGAAGCAAAAAAAGCACCTGTGGACAAACAAGCCAATGTAATAGAAACATTTGAAACTTTAATTGCTTGATAAAATGTAAGCCAATGCGCCGCAATGATGATTCCTGAAACAACAAATCCAATCAAAACATTAAAAGGTACCTTAATTTTTTCTTTATTAAATAACACTACAAATGTCATAATTGCAGAAGCAAAAAGCATGCGATACCAAACCAAATCTAGAGCTTCTAATGAAATTAACTTCCCTAAAATTGCCGTAAATCCCCATATAAATACAATTACATGAAGATGTAAATAACTTTTTAGATTATCGTTTTGCATTGCGAAGTAAATAAACAGCTAGTATTCCAAAAACAATGTTTGGAAACCACACAGCTAAAAAGGGAGGAATACTTGATTTTTCGGCTAATGTTCCAAATACTTTATCAAAGAAGATAAAGGTAAATGCAATAACAATTCCTATTGCTAAATTTATTCCCATTCCACCTCTACGTTTCATAGAAGATACGGCTACCGCAATAATTGTTAAAATAAAAGCCGAAATAGGTAAGCTGAATTTTTTATAGAAAACCACCAAATACGTATTGATGTTTCCGTTTCCACGATCTCTTTCTTTATTAATAAATTGATTTAATTGACCAATCGTCATGGTTTCGGCAACATAGATTACTGGAGTTAAATCGTCTGGTTCAAAATTATAAGCTATATCTATTTTTTCAATGGTTTGTATTTGATCATTTACTTCGCCAATAGTTCTTTTATTATAACCATATAAAGTATATCTTTTTGTTTTATCATTATACCTTATTCTATTAGCAGTAACTTTTTCAATTAACTTTTCATTATTGAATTTTTCAAATGTAAAATTAAACCCTGTCTGAGACATGTAGTTATAATTACTCACATAGATATTTTCTTCTAATTTTCCGGCTTTATTAATTTGCCTGAAAATATCGGAAGTTTCTCTGGTTTTATTATTTCCTTTTAAGTTTTGATATCTAAAATCATTGAATCCTTTACTTGCTTTTGGAACCAGAAAAAATCCCATTAATAAAGCAAAAACAGAAACAATGACCGCACCATAAATAAAAGGTCTTAAGAATCTTGAAAAAGAAATTCCTGAACTCAAAATAGCAATAATTTCGGTATTATTAGCTAATTTTGAAGTAAACCAAATAATAGATAAAAATAAAAATATCGGAAATAATAAATTGGCAAAATACACTGTAAAATCACCATAATAAACTAAAATATCTGTTACAGGGATTTTCTTTTCGATCATTTTGTTTACTTTTTCCGAAACATCAATAGTTATCCCAATGGGTATAAACATTAATAACATCACCGAAAAAGTGACCAAATAGCGTTTTAATATGTATTTATCTATTATTTTCATATTTCAAGAGAAAAGAGATTAGAAAAAAGAGAATAGACTATTTTACTTTATCTATATCTCATTCTGTATTCTTTGTTCTATATTCTTTGTTCTATATTCTCAAATTATAATCGTTGACTCATTTGAATCACCATTTTATCTTTCCATGCTCTAAAAGTCCCAGCAATTATTTGACGTCTTGCTTCGCGTACTAACCACATGTAAAACCCTAAGTTATGAATGGTCGCAATTTGTTTTCCTAGGAATTCATCGGCTGCAAATAAGTGTCTTAAATACGCCTTAGAATATTCTGTATCTACCCAAGTGTGTCCCATTTCGTCAATTGGCGAAAAATCAGCTTCCCACTTTTTGTTTTTCATATTGATTGTACCGTGAGCCGTGAATAACATTCCGTTTCTGGCGTTACGTGTTGGCATCACACAATCAAACATATCAATTCCTAACGCAATATTTTCTAAAATATTGATTGGCGTTCCCACACCCATTAAATACCTTGGTTTATCTTCTGGAAGAATAGCCG
>JBIKZB010000192.1:0-4104 GCA_044354955.1 Flavobacterium sp.
AAGAAAGCTGTTAATTATATATTAATTATTTGTTAAATACGTTAGTTTTTAGAAACGCTTCCGCCAGAAGATTCTTCTTTTACCACTTTTTTAGGGTCTTTTACGTATTCAATAGAACTTCCGCTAGATGCTTTTGCATTTAAAAGAACTATTGGGTTTACAGTTGTATTACTACCACTTGTTGACTCGGCTGTAATTTCATTTGCTGCTAACTCTTGTGCATTAATAGTGCTTCCACTAGATGAATTTGTTTTTACAATTAATGCTTTTCCAGACAGTGTTATTTCGCTTCCGCTTGAAGATTCACTTTCCACTTTTTCATATTCTATATCAGTATTAATTGAACTCCCGCTGCTTGTTTTAACTGTTAAGTTAGTCCCTTTTAAGGTACTTTTTGAACGAATAGTAGCACCACTAGAAGATTCTAACCCTTCAATAGTTTTTGTACTTACACGAACAATTGCACTTTCCATTGTATTAATGTTGCTATCAATTTTTACAATTAAAGTTCCATTTTCAACTCTTGTAACAATGTGCTCCATCAAATTGTCATCTACTTCCACTTCTACTTCTGTAGTTGCACCTTGTTCAACAATTACTTCAACACCTGTACTAGCGTCAATTTTTGTAAATGGTGTATCAATAGTTCTTTTTTCGGATACTACATTTCCACTACCATCTATGCCATTTCCTAAGTTTAAATTGGCATTACAAGAAGCTAAACTTAATGTAATTAGTAGCGCTATTAATTTAAAAGTCGTTTTCATATTATTTGATTTAGATTTTATCTATTTTTTTGTTCTTTAATTTCTTTGTAAACCTTTTTTTCTACTTCATCAGCTGCTATAATATATTCTTCTTTTTTTGTAACAACACCTGTTTTCTCAGTGTTGACTACTTTTTTCACAAGTACTCCGTTTTCATCATAATAGATTGAAGCAGCGGTATCACCAGTTTCTATTTTTACACTTAAACTATCGTCTATTTCTTCTGAAGAACAATTCAAACAATTTACCTTATCTTGATTTACTTTAAAAACAGGGTTTTTAGTGTCAAATTCATTTTCATCAAAAAACTCATAATCACTTCTGTCAAAGTTACTAAAACTATCGTCTATTTGAAAGATTGTTCCTTTTGGTAAATAAAGGTAAATTTCTACTTCTTGGCCTCTAAATTTATTGTCGATACCTGTTAGTAAGTAATTATTAAAGGTTATGTTGTTTTCTTCGATTTTATAGTCGTATTTGATTTTTTCAGCTCTTTTTTTCGCTTGTGAAGTTGATTTTCCATTGGCTAATTTCTCAATTAACATGTATGGAGCAGTTGCATCAGTTTCTTTGATCTCAATACTCACATTGTTTGAATAGATAATTTCATTATCACCTTCATCTTGCGTTATTTTGAAATCATGATTTCTGTAATTACTTTTAGAATAAAAATCGTTATTCTTAAATTTTATTTTCAAAGTATCTGTTGGTGCAATTGCAATTAATTCTTTTTGAACTGATTTACCTTCAAATGCTAGTTGAGAGGCTTCATTAATTCCTAATGTTATTAATATTCCTACAGTAATAATCCAAACAGCTAGTAAGCTATATTTTACATAGTTTCCAATTGATTTAACATTATTAACCATTAATTTTAATCCTAAAATGAATAAGAAAAATAATGGAATTCCAAATCCTAATAAAAATAGTATTCCTTGTGCCCAAAGTGGTGTTTCTAACCCAATAGGTGTTTGGATGTGATTTAAAATATAGTTCTCAGGCATTGTTGATGAAAATATCATGATAATGCTTGTTATAATTATGCCTAGCAATGCTATTGCTGAGAAAAATAAGATGAATGAACCTATTATTTTTGCAAATACTTTGAAAATTGTGGTAATAACTTCTTCAATTGAAGAACCAATTCTAGTAGCTCCTGATTTAGCAGTATGGGCAATTTTTTCGGTATCAATACTGCTTATTTTAGAGGTAATATCATCAAATCCTTCTTTTACTTTTTTCTCAATATTAGAAATGGTAATGGGTTCACCTTTCATTTCTAATTTCTGAGTTGTAGATATTGCTTCGGGAACTAAAATCCACAATACGATGTAGACGAATAGACCCGTACCAAATCCAAAAAATAAAATAACCATAAAAATACGTAACCATAAAGTGTCAATTCCTAGATAATGTCCTAAACCAGCCATTACACCACCAAGCATACCGTTTTCTTTATCTCGATACAATCTTTTTGAAGGGTAATAAAAGTTTGTTGAAGCACCCGAATTTGATTGATATGTTGTTTTGTCATCATCAATCTTATAATCTTCAGGTTGTCCCATAATAGAAATAACTTCTTCAATTTCAGTTAATCCTACAACTTGTTTGTCATTTTTTAATCGCTCTTGAAATAATTCTGCAATGCGACTTTCAATGTCTTTCATGATTTCATCTCTACCATCTGGAGCAAGAGAGCGTTTCACCGCATCAAAATAACGCGATAACTTCTGATAGGCATCTTCATCAATATGGAAGAAAAAACCTCCTAAATTTATACTTATTGTTTTGTTCATGACTCTTAGTTTTGACTAGTTATTATATTTACGGCATCAGCTAATTCTTTCCAGGTGCCATTTAATTCTTGTAAAAATTCTTTCCCTTCATCGGTTAATCCATAATATTTTCTTGGCGGACCCGATGTTGATTCTTCCCAACGATAATTTAATAAGTTATCGTTTTTTAATCTTGTTAATAAAGGATAAACGGTGCCTTCTACCACAAGTAGTTTTGCGTTTTTTAGCGTGTCTAGTATTTCAGAGGTATAAGCGTCTTTTTCTTTTAATACAGATAAGATACAAAACTCTAAAACACCTTTTCGCATTTGCGCTTTAGTGTTCTCAATGTTCATAATTCCTTTTGTTTTTTTTAATTAAACTGTTCATTTTTTGATTGTTTTGCTTACGCAATTGATTGATTTGATGATTGAAACTAGTATACCTATTAATTTCTTATACAAAGATAAGTCTAAAAGAAGGTATTATGTAACGCATAGTACTAATATTTAACATAAATTTAACAATTAAAAAAATAGTAGGAATGCATAGTATTTTTTGTATTTTTACAAAATAAATCAATGAATCATGGAGTTTATACCTGCAAAACTGAATCTTTTTACCTTTTTTAAACTGCCATCTGCTTTTTGGAGTGGCGTGCGTGTGAAATCAATTTCACCAGAAGTTTGTGAAGTAACGGTTAAACACCGTTGGTTCAATCAAAATCCGTTTAACTCTATGTATTTTGCTGTACAATCAATGGCAGCAGAATTTACAACTGGCGCTTTGTTAATGTATCAAATTAAAGAAAGCAAAAAGAATATTTCAATGTTAGTGGCTCAAAACAAAAGTATTTTTACTAAAAAAGCTACTGGAAGAATTACTTTTACTTGCAATCAAGGAACAGCAATTAAAGAAACTATTGAAAAAGCAATAACTTCTAATGAAGGACAAACTATTTGGCTAACCTCTATAGGTAAAAACGAAAAAGGCGAACAAGTTTCAGAAATGCAGTTTGAATGGACTATTAAAGTTAGAGCTTAAAAATTACTTTTAATTATCACATCCGAAACTACATTATTCGAAACGCTCAACTATTCCTAAACATACGTTAATTTACTTTCATTGTTCTTTTTTTGATTGTAACTTTGAGAAAAAGGAAAAAGATGACCATTTTAATTACAGGTGCAACAGGATTAGTAGGGCAGGAGTTGGTAAGCTTGCTATTGCAAAACGGACACACTGTTCATTATTTATCTACGTCAAATAATAAATTAGTTACGAATTCTAACTATAAAGGGTTTTATTGGAATCCAAAAACAGCAGAAATTGATACCGATTCATTAGCTGATGTTGAGGTTGTTGTTCATTTAGCGGGTGCAAGCGTAGCTAAAAAATGGACAAAATCATACAAAGATGAAATTATCGATAGTCGTGTACTTTCAACTAAATTATTATTTCAAACCCTTCAAAATACACCAAATAAAGTAAAACAAATCGTGTCGGCTTCCGCAATCGGAATTTATCCTGATAGTTTAACTAATATTTATCATGAATCTGAT
>JBIKZB010000191.1:0-4104 GCA_044354955.1 Flavobacterium sp.
AACTTGAATACGGTTTTCCTGTTCCTAAACATACTTCCACAAAGCGTTTCATGCGTTGTGGATTTTGAAGTGTTTGCGGATTTTCAGTTTGCAATTTTTGATAATATTCCGAATCTAATTTTTGTAATTGCTCTTGCAAATATTCGATACCTAAGCTATCAAATTTTGTATTAATTGTTTCTCTTACCGAATCATCAATATCTGGAAAATCATCAAATCCTTTCAAAACCGCTTCCACATACAAACCTGAACCACCGACCATAATTTGAATGTTGTTTTTCTGATATAATTCGTCCAATTTAGCTAAAGCTTCTTGTTCAAAATCACCAACAGAATAACTTTCAAAAATCGTTTTATTTTGAATAAAATGATGTGTTGCAGCAGCTAATTCTATTTCACTTGGAACAGCAGTGCCAATTTTCATTTCTTTAAAAAACTGACGACTATCGCACGAAATAATATCGCAACCAAAATGTTGTGCTAAAGCAATACTTAGCGCCGTTTTTCCGATGGCTGTTGGCCCGATGATTGTGATTAGGTAATTCAATTTTAAAACTTAATTACTTTGTAAACTTTGTTTTTGCGTAAATAACTTTGAATAATCGTTTTAATATCGCGATTATGTTGCATCGGTATAATGATGTTTTTCAGAATATCGATGTTAGTAATTTGATAATTTAATTCGTAAAAACAATAACCTTTGTAAACACCATTCTCAATTAAGACGGCACTTCTTTCGTCAAAAGTTCTACCGCGATCAATGATAATCATATTGTTGTTTTCAAAAGCGTTTTCCTCTATAAATTCGGTTACTCTTTCGTTATAACTTTCCGGAGATTCTTCGCCAATACAAGCGCCATTGCATTCTTTTATTTTATGTTGAAAACAAGCGTTTTTCGTGATGTATAAACCATTGATTTTCTGACACAAATTGTGTTTTTCGGTAATTTTAAATAAAGCATTTCTTCCTTCTTGTAAGGTAGTGAATGACGTAATTTCTTTTTTACGACCATCTGCTTTTTCAACGCTTAACGCTAAATAACCTTCTACATTTTTATGCATGTACAAGGCATATTGAAAAATGCTTTTACGTTGTGCTCTATTATAAATAGGCTTATTGATTTTAATTTCTTCACTTTCTTTTAAAAGTGCTATTAATTCGCTACCCGTTTCTTCAACTGAGACAGCAAATACATCGCGTTGTATTTTTTTACTTTTACTTGAAGTTCCAGTGAAATGTTGATTCACGCGTTTTTTGATGTTTTTACTCTTACCAATGTAAATCAAATCGCCTTTTTCATTGTGAATGTAGTAGATTCCCGTTTTTGAAGGCAAACTTTCTACAATATCCAATAGTTTTGGTGAAATTCCCGATTTGATTTCCGTTTTAATGAAACTTTTTACGATTTCTTTTTCAACGTCTTTTGCCATCAACATTTTGAACAACTTCACAGTTGCCATGGCGTCACCACTAGCTCTGTGACGGTCTGCCATAGGAATTCCTAACGCACGAACTAATTTTCCTAAACTATACGATTCTTGTTCCGGAATTAACTTTTTAGCTAATTCAACCGTGCAAAGAGTTTGCTTTTTGAAATCATAACCCAAACGTCTGAATTCGGTTTTTAAAATACGATAATCGAAAGATGCATTATGGGCTACGACAACGCATCCTTCTGTAATTTCTATAATTCTTTTAGCAACTTCATAAAATTTTGGAGCACTTCTAAGCATGGCATTATTAATCCCAGTCAATTTCACCACAAAAGGTTGAATTGGCTTTTCAGGATTTACCAAACTAATGAATTGGTCCACCACCTCATGACCATCAAATTTATAAATGGCGATTTCGGTAATTCCTTCTTCGTTGAATTGGCCTCCAGTGGTTTCTATGTCGAGTATACAGTACATTTTTAATGGCAATATCAAAAATCAATATCAAAAATCAAATTAAATTTCAAAAAACAATATCAATTAATAAACTATTGAAATTTGAATTTTGCTATTGATATTGTTATTGAAAGATTATTTTTTGTTAATTATCATTTTTGATGCGATTGCTATTAATTCTTCAACTTCTTTTAATAGCAAAAATCTTATAGTTTCATCTCCTTCTTTTATGTAGTTTAATATTTTCAACGAATTTCGAGATTCTTTTAATTCTTTTACAGATAAACCTACTTTAAAAACAAAATCTTTGTCAGAAATTGTTCCTTGCGCTTCACCAAAATTTAATGAGGAACTTCCCGAAGATCTTATTAATTGATTTTTGTAATATTCATTTTCGTATGACTTATTCAAATTTCTAGTAAAGAAAATACATTCTCCAGCAAATCGAACTAATCTGTCTTCAAAATTGAAAATTTTTTCACTAAAAATATCGTATTTATTTTCCATTTTTTGTTGAATTTTGCAATTGACTTTTGATATTGCAATTTTTTATCTGCTTCCAAAGATACTACTTCCAATTCGAACCATTGTACTTCCGCATGAAATTGCGAGTTGATAATAGCCCGACATGCCCATTGATAGGATAGTGACGCGATTAATCGCGTCTTTACTACCAGCAACCTTATCAAAAATCGTTTTTAGATGCTTGAATTCTTTTTCGATTTGGTTTTTATTTTCGGTGAACGTTGCCATTCCCATTAAACCAACGATTCTGATGTTTTTATAGTTTTCTTTGTCATGCTGAACTAGTTTCAGTAGCTCTTCTAATTCTTGTTCGTCTAATCCAAATTTACTTTCTTCTTCGGCAATATACACTTGTAACAAACAATCAATCATACGATTATTTTTTGCCGCTTGTTTATTGATTTCTTGCAGTAATTTCAAACTATCCACACCATGAATCAAACTTACAAAAGGAGCCATGTATTTGACTTTATTCGTTTGCACGTGACCAATCATGTGCCATTCAATGTCTTTTGGCATGACTTCCCATTTATCGGTCATTTCTTGGATTTTGTTTTCTCCAAAAATACGTTGCCCAGCATCGTAAGCTTCCATTAAATCAGCTACAGGTTTGGTTTTTGAAACCGCAACTAAGGTAATGTGTGCTGGAAGTTGGGTTTTTATTTCGGTAAGGTTTTTAGCTATTGACATTATTCTGGCATGTTATTTATGAAATCAAAAATGATTCTATTTAATTTCATTCTTAAATTAATTAAAAACGGATTTTTTATTTCTTTGAAAGAAGTCGATTCAGTTTCATTTAATGCAGCTTTAAAAACTTCTTTTGAATTATCTTTAATATTTGTTTTTTCAATATTTATTCTGACAAAAATTGGATTTTCATTAAAAAAATAGAATTCATAAAAATGATTAAAATTAATCTTTTTATCAGTTGTGTTTTCACCGTAACTTGAATAAATAAGTTTATTGTTAAAAGAAATCTCTGTCAGATTAAATCCGCCAATTGTTTTTTTATTTTTTTTAATAATCCCACTCGACTGAATTATATTTTTTGAAGTTTTGACAATACTGTCAATTTCATTAATAGTTAATTCTTTCTCTTGTGAATAACAAAAGTTAATAAACAATATGAAGAATATTATTTTTTTCATTTTTATGTGATTTCTCCTTCGTCGAAATGACAAAATTGGGATTATTTTTTTAATTTTTTTATACTTTCATCTAAATCTGAAATGTAATTTTTGTCTTGTAGGATTCTAAATTCTTCAAACTCTGCATGTGCTTTAGCAATAGCTTGTTCGTGTGAAATTTTCCCAGCATTTGGTAAAATATCTAAACTATTACTTTCTAAGAATTTATTGGTACGTTCTAACCAATCTTTCATATTCATGATTTGATTTCTTCTTGCTTGAAATTCCGCTAAATCTAAAAAAGCACTCACTAATAAATTCAAATCACCAATTTCATTTTCGTTAAGATAATTTTTTGCAATGCTAACATCACTTTTTAGAATTTTTCCTTCAGGGGCATTTTTCCAAGTAGATAAACCCATAAAATCTTTGGATTTGTCTGCTCTTTCAAAAATTATTTCAGCTGCGGTTCTTCCTGATATTGCAAAATGCAATTTATTCTGAACCATTTTGAAGAATAGTTTAGTTTCTTCAGAATTTTTAGAATAATCGGCACTAC
>JBIKZB010000193.1:0-4085 GCA_044354955.1 Flavobacterium sp.
GAACAGTTTTAACTACATTAGGTTTAATTATTTTGTATAATGTAAATCCTAAAACCGCTATGTTTAGTGCTATTTCGATTTTCATGTATGTAAGTTTGTATACGCCACTAAAAACTGTTACACCTTTGTCGGTTTTTGTGGGTGCATTTCCAGGAGCTATTCCTTTTATGTTGGGTTGGGTTGCTGCAACAGGTCATTTTGGTATTGAAGCAGGAACTTTATTTATTATACAGTTTTTTTGGCAATTTCCTCATTTTTGGGCCATCGGTTGGTTTTTATATGAAGATTACGAAAAAGCTGGTTTTTTCTTATTACCCTCTGGAAAGCAAGATAAAAAAACCACTTTGCAAATAGTATTATATTCCATTTGGACAATCATGGCTTCTGTAATTCCTGTTTTTGGGTTTACGGGTAATTTGATTTTGAGTAAATTTGCAGCAGTTATAGTGGTTTTATTAGGTTTGTGGATGTTATTTTATGCTTTTAAATTACACAAAGAAATGAGTGTAAAAACTGCTAGAAAACTAATGCTGGTTAGTGTTTCTTACATATCTTTGTTGCAAATTATATATGTTATAGATAAATTTTTACGATAGTTATGGAAAATAGAATGACTTTGGAAGAAGAACAAGCACGTAAAGGCAAAACCTATAAAATGTTGTTATGGTTCGGAATGATTAGTATCTGTATGATTTTTGCCGGATTAACAAGTGCTTATGTTGTGAGTAAGTCAAGACCAGATTGGTTGAAAGATTTTGTTTTACCTTCTGCCTTTGTAATTAGTACTGTAGCAATGTTAGTGAGTAGTTTTACTTTTTATTTAGCTTTATTGGCCACTAAAAAAAATAACAGAAATAATGCTACTGTCTTTTTATTGCTTACTTTAGCGCTTGGAGTTGCGTTTATTGTATTACAATTTAAAGGTTTTGGGCAAGTAATCGATAATGGCTATTTTTTTACAGGAAGTGAAAGTAATGTAACTACTTCGTTTTTGTATATT
Source organism: Flavobacterium sp. (assembly GCA_044354955.1). Classification (GTDB taxonomy): domain Bacteria; phylum Bacteroidota; class Bacteroidia; order Flavobacteriales; family Flavobacteriaceae; genus Flavobacterium. The sequence goes on from JBIKZB010000193.1 coordinate 1,001, forward strand.
GCTGTTTTGGTTCATATTGCGCACCTTTTAGGAGGTATTATTTCGCTTTTAATAGTAATTTATAATCATTATAAACAAAAATACAATTCGGCTCAAACCCTTGGTATAGAGCTAAGTGCGATGTATTGGCACTTTATGGATTTTATTTGGGTTTATTTGTTTTTGTTTTTCTATTTTTTCAAATAGAAAAAAAATAATAAATTTGGGAACTTTTTAACAATTAAAAATTTATGGGAGCGACAGTTATTTCAGATGAACACGCTTTAGACGGAGGTCCAGGACCATTAGGAGCAACCTATGGTAAAATGATGATGTGGTTTTTCATCTTATCAGATGCATTAACATTTTCAGGTTTCTTAGCCGCGTACGGTTTTTCAAGGTTTAAATTCATTGAAACTTGGCCAATTGCCGATGAGGTTTTTAACCACTTTCCATTCTTACACGGTGTAAATGCGCCTATGTATTATGTGGCTTTAATGACTTTTATCTTAATTTTCTCTTCAGTTACTATGGTTTTAGCGGTTGATGCTGGACATCACATGAATAAAGCAAAAGTAGCTTTCTACATGTTTTTAACTATTATTGGAGGTTTTATCTTCTTAGGTTCTCAAGCTTGGGAGTGGAAAAATTTCATTAAAGGTGAATATGGTGCAGTAGAAACAAAAGGAGGTTCTATTCTTCAATTTGTACAAAAACAAGCAGATGGAACATACAAAAGAGTAGCTCTTGCTGATTTTTCTGCAACGTTACCAGAAGCGAGAACACAACACGAAAACAGTAATGGTGTTTGGTTTATGGATGAGGCTACTTTACCTACTTATTCAGTAAACGAAGTGGTTGCTGGTTTTAAAGCAGATGAATCTATTTTAGTGCGTTCAGAATTTTTAAATGCTGAAAAACACAAAACTGTTTTATCAAGAGAAGAGTCTTTAAAAAGATTAGCAGACGCTAAATATGTAGTTGAAGGGGCTAACTTAGTTAGAAACGAATACGGACATAAATTATTTGCTAACTTCTTCTTCTTTATAACTGGATTCCACGGATTCCACGTATTTACAGGAGTATTAATTAATATCATCATTTTCTTTAATGTGTTGTTAGGTACTTACGAGAAAAGAAAAAGCTACGAAATGGTTGAAAAAGTTGGATTGTACTGGCACTTTGTCGATTTAGTGTGGGTATTCGTATTTACTTTCTTCTATTTAGTATAATTATATAATAAAAGTATATCATGGCACACGCACACGAATCAAATACAAAAAGAATTTGGATAGTTTTTGGAATTCTTTCTATCATTACTATCGTAGAGGTTTTGTTTGGTATTTATAAACCAAAATCTTTATACTTCAATAATTTCTTAGGAATGAATTTGTTGAACTGGTTGTTCATCATTTTAACTATCGTTAAAGCATATTACATTACTTGGGCTTTCATGCACATGGAAGGTGAAAAAAAATGGTTTAGAAGATCTATTGTTTGGACAGTTATATTCTTAATCCTTTATTTATGTTTTATTTTACTAGTTGAAGGTGATTATCTTTATGATGTTTATAAGACAGGACATTTAAAGTGGATATTTTAACACTTGTTTCTATAATATAATCCCGATTTACATCGGGATTTTTTTTACTTTTGTATGAACAAATTTAGTGTAACCTAATGAAAAACAAATTAGTTCTAATATCCTTATTTATCTTGCCAATTGCCATTTATTTGGTTTTTTCAACGGCTTCACATAATTCTCTTTTTTTACCTACTATTTCTAAAAGTAACCAAGATATTCCAACAGATTGGTCTAGTTTAGATGGTAATCCACTTTCAATGAAAGATAAAATTACTATTCTTGGTTTTGTAGGTGATAATGTAATTGAGAACAGAGGTAATTTTTTTAATCTGAATCAGAAAATCTATAACAAATACAAAGGGTTTAAAGATTTTCAAATGATTATGGTTGTTCCTAAAGGCAATGAAAAAAAATGCCAACAGATAATTGATGAATTAGCCCCTATTACTGGAGAGATGACCGGATGGAAATTTGCGTTTTCAACCCCTGATAGCATTCAAGATTTTTATGATAGCTACAAGTTAATCGGGCAATTGGATGAAAATAAAGGGACTCCAGCTGTAATTATTGTGGACAAAGAGTTAAATCATCGTGGTAGAAAGGGTAAAAATAAAAAAGGAGAAGACGAGTTTAAAGAAAGTTATAATACCATTTCGGCGGCTGATTTGCATAACGAAATGACGGATGATGTAAAAATTATTTTACGCGAATACCGATTAGCACTTAAAAAAAATCAAAATGAAAGAAAAGATGTTTTTAGAGATAACATCAAAGAAAATATTGAAAAACAAAATAAATAGGAATGAAAAATAAATCATACATAGGGATATCATTTATCATTTTAATTTTTGGTATTTGGGCTGCGCCTAAGATTATTGCTAAATTTCAAAAATCAGATTTAGTTGAAATTGGACCTGTTCCTGAGTTCAAGTTAACGAATCAAAAAAATAAAACTATTTCCAATAAAGATTATTTGGGGAAAGTATATGTAGTGGAGTTTTTCTTTGCAACCTGTCCTACGATTTGTCCTAAAATGAATCAAAGTATGCTTCAATTACAAGATGAATTTTATGGAAATCCTAGCTTTGGTTTAGTTTCAATCACCATCGACCCAAGTAATGATACACCTGAGTTTTTAAATGAGCATGCGCGCCTTTTAGGAGTAAAACATTACAATTGGAATTTTTTAACAGGAGATAAAGATTATATTTTTAACTTAGCAAATAAAGGATTTAATTTATACGCTGGTGAAAATAATAAAGCGGCAGGTGGTTTTGAGCATTCAGGATTATTTGCTTTAGTTGACAAAGAAGGTAAAATACGTTGTAGAAAAGATGCTCAAGGGAATCCTATTTTATACTACGACGGATTAGATCCTAAAGGAGTAGAAGCGATTAAAGAAGATATAAAAAAATTATTAGTTGAATAAAATGGAAACAAATAAAGAAACAAAATTTAATAAATTAATTGTCGTATTATCAATTGCGATCCCATTGGTAGTAGCTTTGTTATTTGGTGTAA
>JBIKZB010000195.1:0-4073 GCA_044354955.1 Flavobacterium sp.
CAATTTACCTGATTTTAATGGGAATTCGATTTCAGATTTAGTCAGAAAGCGTTGGTTAGATAACGATTTTTTTGGAGCTACTTTTTCATTAAATTATAGAACACCAAAAACGGATTTGTTATTTGGTGGAGCGGCCAATCGTTATTTAGGAAAACACTTTGGGGAAGTTGTTTGGACGCAAAATTATGTTCCAAGTCCTAATCGTTACTACGATAATTATGGTAATAAAGATGATGTCAATTTCTATACAAAATCATCTTATAATATTACAAGTCAACTGAATTTATTTGCCGATTTACAATACCGAATGGTGTTTTATGAAGCAACAAGTGTTAAGTTTTCGGATGTGAATGATACTTTCCGTTTTTTTAATCCAAAAGCTGGGGTAAACTATCAATTAGACAGTAAAAATTCTTTTTATGGCTTTTTAGGAGTTGCCAATAAAGAACTAAGACGCGATGATTATGAAAGCGGAAGTGTAAAACCAGAACGTTTAATAGATTATGAATTAGGTTGGAAATACAATACTCAAAAAGTAAAAATTAGTGCCAATGCTTTTTATATGAATTACAAAGACCAATTGGTTTTAACTGGCGCATTAAACGATGTGGGTTCTCCAATTTTTACTAACAGTGGAAAAAGTTATAGAGTAGGGTTAGAAGTTGAGTCAACAATAGCAATTGCTGATAAATTAATTTTGAATCCAAACGTAACGCTAAGTCAAAATAAAAACCAAGATTTCTATTTTCAACGTGATGGGGTTTTACAAAATTTAGGTAACACAGATATTGCTTTTTCACCAAATTTAATCGTAGGAAATCGATTGACTTTTTTGCCAATTAAGGATTTTCAAATTTCGCTTTTGTCCAAATTTGTAAGTGAACAATACATGGGGAATATCGATTCAAAGCAATCTAAATTGGAGGCTTATTTTGTCAATGATTTAAATATTAATTACGAATGGAAGATAAATAAATCCATCAAATCAATAATTCTTTCAGGATTGATAAATAATATTTTTGATTTAGAATACGAATCCAATGGTTATTTTTATACTTATGATGACGATTGGAGTAATCCAGGAAATATTACAACAATTGAAGGAGCAGGATTTTTTCCGCAAGCAGGAATTAATTTCATTTTAGGATTGAGCCTGAAATTTTAATTAAAACAAAAAGCCTGAAAGCAATAATCTTTCAGGCTTTTTGTTAATTATAAACGCGTAACGAAACAGCATCTAATTGTTCTACCCGGTATTGTTTCATGGGATATTGCACGCCAGCAGCTTGACCAGTAAACAAGCTATAAGAAGCGCCATCACAAGCGCAAATAGCATTTATGCCGCTTAATGTCATCGTGGAACAGCTACTTAATGCCTGATTTGGGCAAGCGGCATCAAAAGCCACATAACTTCCGCCCGTATTAAAAACGATAATACCTCTTACACCAGCACTTCCATTATTTATATAAACAGCATTGCTTGGAAATTGTAAATTACTAAATTGTGGTAAATTCATGTTTATATTCACACTAAAACCATAGTTAGGTAAATACGGATTATTGTTGCTAAAGTTTTCTTTTTCACAACTCATTAAAAAAGGTAATAAAAGGAGCAGTAGGTATTTTTTCATTTTTTTCTAAAAAAAGTTAAACAAATTTAATTAATTACTTTTGAGATACATTATACATTATCATAAATTAATATTAAAAATAAATTACTATCTTTGTGAAAAGGAATCCCATGTAGGTGGGATTCTTTCTATTTTATAAACGATGAAGTTATGAGTACAGTATCTTATTACACAGCAGAAGGATTAAAAAAATTAAGAGACGAATTAGACCAACTTAAAAGTATAGAGCGACCTAAAGCATCGCAAGCCATTGCAGAAGCGCGAGATAAAGGAGATTTGTCTGAGAATGCAGAATATGATGCAGCAAAAGAAGCACAAGGATTATTAGAAATGAGAATTTCTAAAATGGAAGAAGTTGTTGCTAATGCACGTTTAATTGATGAATCGCAATTGGATTTATCAAAAGCATTGGTGTTGTCAACAGTTAAAATTAAAAATCAAGCTAATGGTATGGAAATGAAATACACATTAGTGGCTGAAAGTGAAGCAGATTTAAAAACAGGAAAAATTTCTGTAACATCTCCTATTGGTAAAGGTTTGTTAGGAAAATCTGTTGGAGAAGTAGCAGAAATTAACGTACCAAACGGAGTTTTGAAATTTGACGTTCTAGAAATTACAAGAGACTAATAATACGTTTAAAAATGGCAAGTATTTTCACTAAAATAGTAAACGGAGAAATTCCATGTTATAAAATTGCTGAAGACGAAAATTATTTAGCTTTTTTAGATGTGAATCCAAATGCAAAAGGACATACGCTTTGTATTCCAAAACAAGAGATTAATAAAATCTTTGATATGGATGAAGCACTTTATTTAGGATTAATGAAGTTTTCACGAAAAGTAGCAAAGGCTCTTGAAAAAACCGTTGAGTGTAAACGAATTGGTGTGGCGGTCGTAGGACTTGAAGTACCTCACGTTCACGTGCATTTAATACCACTTCAAGATATGGATGATATGCGTTTTCAACGAAAAACAAGCTTAACTCCACAAGAGTTTCAAGAATTAGCCAATAAAGTAGCAACTTATTTATAAAAATCTGATGCCACAAATTTTAAAGTTTGTGGTTTTTTTATATGAAAAAAATAGTATTGTTTTTATTTTACACAAACTTTATTTTTTCTCAAGAATTATCTTCTGAAAATTTTTATTGGCCTTTTTATCATAGCCAAAATGTTGAAGGTGTAATAGGTGTAAAAAAATGTTATATTAGGCAAGAACCTTCTTTAAATGGAAAATTATTAGATTCATTAGATATAGGTTATAAAGTTAATGTTCTTAAGAACACAACAAAAACAACAACTATAAATGGACTAAATTTATCATGGGTTGAAATTGAATATATATACAACAGTGAAATTAAAAAAGGTTTTTTATGGAAGGGTTGTTTAGCACTAGGGGTATCAAAAAGAAATGGGGTAGTTTTTTTAACAACGATTGATTCTAAATTTACTAAGAAAATTAAAGAAGGAGGTTTTGAATATAGTCCTCATTTTTGTAATATTTCTGTTAAAGCAGTTAATCAAAATTATAAACTTTTGGATACTTTTACAATAGCTAAACAGTTAGATGAGAGCATGTTTTTTGAAAATTCAACAATCAATGGATGGGGATTAAAAAATGTAAATTCTATATATAGAATTTCACTAGGCGGTGAAGCTTGTGGTATACCAACGTACCATTATTATTTTGGATGGACTGGCAAAAAAATCCTACTCCTTCCTCAAAAATATCAAGCAGGAGATGCGGGTATTTTTTATCATACAGAAGAATTTATTTTTCCAAATGAAAAAAAAGGAGAGCAAAACACCATAATTAAACAAATTATTGAAGCTGAAATTATTGATGAAAATATAGCAGACAATAAGTTTTTAGTAAAAAAAGAGCTTGAGTATTATTCTTGGAATGGAATGACTTTTAAACTTATTAAAACAAAGAAAATTAAACCCTATATTCAAATAGAGAATTAATTTTCTTTCCTGTAACTAATCTGCATAGTAGTTCCTTTTCCTATTTCAGAATGAATTACTCTAATTTTTCCTTTGTGATATTCTTGAACAATTCGTTTGGTAAGCGATAGCCCTAATCCCCAACCGCGTTTTTTGGTCGTAAATCCAGGTTCAAAAACTTTTCCAAATTGGTTTTTTGGAATTCCTTTACCGGTATCTGTAATTTTTATTTTAACTTCATTTTCTAATTCAGAAATAGCGATAGTTAAACTTCCTTTGCCTTTCATAGCATCAATTGCGTTTTTAACTAAATTCTCAATCGTCCAGCTGTGTAATGCAGGATTAATGGCGACATAAATAGGATGTTCTGGCGACAAGAAAGTAAATACCACTTGTTTTGAAACACGTGATTGTAAATAATCAAAAGAACTTTTAGTTTCTTCAATAATGTCTCTTTTTTCTAAAGAAGGTTCACTGCCAATTTTTGAAAATCGATC
>JBIKZB010000194.1:0-4073 GCA_044354955.1 Flavobacterium sp.
GCAATTAGTTTCTCCGTTTGTATCGAAGACAAATACAACAATTTTGAAGAGTTGCGAAAAGTATTGGCTAAAAAATTCAAAGTTTCGTACAACGAAAACGTATCGCTTTACACTATCAGACATTTTGACGAAAACGCAGCAAAAGTAGTAGAAACGAACAAAACGATATTGCTTCGTCAGATTTCGAGAGAAACGATGCAGGTTATAACGAAGGAGTAGTTTAAATGTGGCAATTAGTCGATCTGCCAATTTATAAAATAATTTTTCTAACTTTATAAAAAGTTTAGTCATGAAAATCAAAGATTTAGACAAATATACGAATGCCGAAAAAATTCTTTTAGCAGAAGAACTTTGGGAAAGTGTTTCTAAAGAGAAATTAGAGTTGTCTGATGCAATGAAACAAGAATTAGATCGAAGAATTTCATTGGTAGAAGAAGACAAAACCGAGTTTTACACTTGGGAAGACGTTAAAAATACGCTGAAAAAAAGTAGAAATGCATAAACTTGTATTTTCAAAAGAAGCGCTTCTCGATATTGAACAAATTGCTGTTTGGTATGAAGAACAAAGAGAAGGTTTATCTTATGATTTTGAACTTTGTTTAGAAGAAAGCGTTAGCCTAATTTTTAGAAATCCCGAACTTTTTCAAGTTAGATACAAAAACGTAAAAGTCAGATTTATTAAACGATTTCCTTATGGAATTCACTATTTGAAAAATTTGGATAAAATCATAGTAATTGGAGTTTTTCACACTTCTCGTTCCCCAATTGATTGGTCAAAAAGATTGAAATAATAAACTTTCCAACAATAAATACTACTTTTGAAGATTCGGAGTTATAGTATTTATGCAAAAAATTGTTTTTTTAGCGGGATTTCTGTTGTGTTTTTTGGGAGGTTATGCTCAAGAGACATTACAATCGTACCCAACTAAAAAAATTGCTTTTTCAAAAGACACGATTTCAATTGAAAAATTTAGTTTGAACAATTCCTTTTTTGAAATTAAAGACAAAAATGGAAAAGTCATTGACACCAGTTTTTACAAAGTAAATTTCCAAAAAGGAACCTTGATTTTCACCAAAGACATCAATACTTCTGATTCTTTAGTGATTCGCTATTCAAAATTTCCGGATTTTTTAACCAAAACATATTCCATTTACGATGACGACAAAGTGGTTTCGAACGAAGCAGGAAAATTAGTCGTTTTCAAAAAAGAAAAGAACACTAAATTCAAACCTTTCGACGGATTGAATACTTCAGGAAGTATTACGCGTGGTGTTACGGTTGGAAACAATCAAAACACGGTAGTAAATTCGAATTTAGATTTGCAAATCACAGGAAAAATTTCAGACAAAGTGAGTTTGCGCGCTTCGATTCAAGACAGTAATATTCCATTGCAAGAAGGCGGTTATTCACAAAAATTAGATGAATTTGACCAAATTTTCATCGAATTATTTTCGGATAAATGGAACATTCGTGCCGGCGATTTATTTCTGGAAAATCGAAAATCAGCTTTCCTTAATTTCAATAAAAAAGTACAAGGTTTATCCACTCGCTTTACCTTTGGAACGCCTGATAAAAAAACCGAAGTCGTTGCTTCTGGCGCTTTGGTTCGTGGACAATATGCAAGAAGTAGTTTTATAGGTCAAGAAGGCAATCAAGGTCCGTATAAATTGCGTGGAAATAATAATGAATTGTATGTTTTAGTAATTTCAGGTTCGGAGCGAGTTTATGTCAACGGAATTTTGAAAACACGTGGAGAAAACAACGATTATATCATCGATTACAACGCTGGAGAAATCATTTTTACTTCGTTATTTCCGATTACTTCCGAAATGCGAATCAACGTAGAATATCAATATACTGATAGAAATTTTACCCGATTTATCACCTATGGCGGTATTTCGCACGAGCGAGAAAATTGGCAAATTGGTGGTTATGTATATTCCGAAAGTGATGTGAAAAACCAGCCGTTGCAACAAAATTTATCTTCGGAACAAATTGATATTTTGCAAAACGCTGGTGATGATATTTCGCAAATGAACGGACCTTCAGCTTATTTAGACACGTATTCCGAAAATAAAATTCTGTACAAAAAAGTGATTATTGGTGCTGTGGAAGTTTTTGAATATTCGAATAATCCTACCGACGAATTGTACAATGTGCGCTTTTCTTTAGTAGGAGATAATCAGGGAAATTATGTTTTGGTCAACAATCAAGCAGTTGGGAAAATTTATGAATATGTAGCACCAATTGCAGGGATTCCGCAAGGAAATTATGAACCAATTGTTCGTTTGATTGCACCTACAAAAATTCAAATGGCAACGATTTTAGGAAAATACAATCCCAGCGAGAAAACCATTTTAGATTTTGAAGTAGCAATAAGCAACAACGACCAAAATTTATATTCGAATTTAGATGACAATAATAACAAAGGTTTTGCTGGAAAATTCAATGGAAAGCAACGCCTTTTTGATGGAAAAACTAAGATTGATGCGTTTGCAAATTATCAGTTGGTGCAAGAAAATTTCAAAACCATTGAACGTTTGTACAACATCGAATTTAATCGTGATTGGAACATCACTTCAACTTTGTTAGGTAATCAAAGTTTTTTGACTTCGGGATTAGACTTTAATTTCAACAACAAAGGAAAAGCGCTTTATCAGTTTGAAAACTTAGCTTTTGGCGATGCTTTTTCGGGAAACAAACATACTTTTTCAGGAAGATATGCTACCAAAAATTGGATGATTTGGAGCAATTCGAGTGTAATGAAAAGCGATTCAGAACTTTCAAATTCGTCTTTCGCTAGAAGTCAAAATCGTTCGTCGTATAAATTGAGCAAAAGTTGGGTTGGTGCCACGGTGAATTTGGAAGATAATTCCGAAAAACTAAAAGCAACCAATACATTTTCGGCCTTGAGCCAACGTTTTTTAGAATATGGTGCATTTGTGGGAAGAGGGGATTCGACAAAGGTTTTTGTGGAATTAGGATTTTTACAACGTCAAAATGATAGTTTGCAATTCAACAGAATTGAGCGTGTAAATCATTCAAATTCGTATTACTTAAAATCGCAATTAATTAAAACCGAAAAAAGCAATTTGAGTGTGTTTTTGAATTATCGCACCTTAAAATATGAAGATACTAATTTAAAAGACGAACCATCGTTGAACTCCAGAATTTTGTACTCGGATCGATTTTTTGGACAAATACTACAAACTACAACCGCTTATGAAACCAGTTCGGGAACGATAGCACAACAAGAATTCACTTATTTGCAAGTAGAACCCGGACAAGGTGTTTACATGTGGAATGATTATAACAGTAACGGAATTCAGGAATTACAAGAATTTGAAATTGCGCCTTATCCAGATTTAGCAATTTATGTTCGGGTGTTTTTACCGAATCAGGTTTTTGTACGAACCCATCAAAATAAATTTTCGCAAGCGTTGAATTTCAATTTTAACCAATGGCAAAATGAAAACGGCTTTAAGAAATTTGCTTCGCACTTTTACAATCAAACTTCGTTTTTAATTGATCGAAAAATAAAAAGAAATGGCGCTAATTTCGATTTGAATCCGTTTTCAAAAGAGGAAGATGAATTGATTGGTTTGAACACTAATTTTAGAAATAGTTTATTTTTTAATCGAGGCAAACAACATCATTCAACCACTTATTCGTTCTTGTTAAACGAAAGTCAAAATTTGCTTTCTGTTGGGAGTATTTCGGCTAAAAACCAATCACATCAATTGCAATACCAGCATTTGGTAAAGAAAAGTTGGTTGTTTACTTTTTCAGGAAATACAACAACAAGCAAATCCGATTCAGAAAATTATCCGAGTAGAAATTTTGAAATTGAAAGTTATCAAGTTGAGCCGAAAATTGGCTATTTGTTTTCTAAAAATGCGAGTTGGGATGTTTTTTACGAATACCAACAAAAAGAAAATCAGATTGGCGCTTTAGAAACCTTAACACAAAATAGATTAGGAACTTCATTTACCTTCAATAGTGAAAAAGGATTTAGTATGAATGGTGAATTTTCAATGTACAACAATTCATATGATGGAAATGTATTGTCAGC
>JBIKZB010000196.1:0-4042 GCA_044354955.1 Flavobacterium sp.
GATTCTAAATTCATATCGTAAAGATAGAAAAATATTTTTAAAATGGGACGCGGATGAAACGGATTCGCTGAGGCGAAACGCAGATAAAAACGAATTTCTTAAATGAACTCCACAAAGTGATACAGTTAAGGAAAAACTATGTGACTATGTGTTTTTAAAACAAAAAAGGCTCAACTTTCGTTGAACCTTTCCTTTTTCCTTTTTCAAATATTATAGTAATGCATCAATTGCATCTGTGTAGGTTTTCTTAGGAGCTACACCCACTTGTCTTCCTACTACTTCCCCATTTTGGAAAATTAATACTGTTGGGATGTTTCTAACACCATATTTTGCGGCAAATTCTTGGTTTGCATCCACGTCCACTTTTCCTACTACTGCTTTTCCTTCATACTCACTGTGAATTTCATCGATAACTGGCCCAACCATTCTACATGGTCCACACCAAGCTGCCCAAAAATCTACTACTACTGGTTTGTCTGATTTTAATACTACCTCATCAAAAGTAGCATCTGTTATTGCTAATGCCATATTTTTCTTTTTAGTTTTATACTTATTTGAATTGCAAATTTAGGAATTAATTACGAATGAAAGTGTGTTTTAAAATTACTTTTGATTATACTCTCATTTGCAGAACTTATACTTAATTTAATTTAAAATTTACTTGTAAGCTCTCTAATTCCTGTAGCAATTCGGACGAAATCTTTACTTTCAATTTTCGGCTTGGCATAGAAAGTTTAGTTTTTACGATAATTTCTTCTTTTTCTGCTGGAACGTCTATTTCCATTTCCGTTACTACACCCGACTCATTCACAATTTCCTCTTCTAAATCTACCAGAGTTGTAACCGGAATATCTTCTACTGCTTTTTTAATTCGTTCTAATTCCATCACTTCAAAAGTCACTGAATTTTCACCTGTATTTGCAGCAAAAAGTTCGTTTAATTCGGTAATAAAATTGGAATGTAAATCTTTAATATCTAAATGAATAAAGAGTTTTTTAGCAAACGTTGGCAACACATCGGCTAACATTTTAGCATCTAAAAACTGAATTCTCGGATCTGATTTTTTACCTGTTTCGCGATTTACCCAGCCTTCTTTGACATTAATTTTGAAATACACGAACTGATTTTGCAACAAGAAATGTCTGTATTTTAAATATTCTTCATCAAAAATTCGAAACTCATAACTTTCATCATAGCCTTCAAGAACAAAAGTTGCCCAACCCTTTCCGTTTTTCGCAGTTCGATGTTGTACATTGGTTACAATTCCTCCAAAAGAAAGATTTTTACCCAAATGTTGTTCCAAATTTTTAAGCGATTCTAATTTAGTAGAACAGAAATACTTCATTTCAAACTTATAATCATCTAATGGATGACCTGAAATATAAATTCCAACGACTTCTTTTTCTTTGGCTAATTTTTCCATTGTACTCCATTCATCACATGGCGGCACTTGAGGTTCAGCAATTTGAACTTCTGAAGCATCACCAAACAAACTTACTTGTGATGAGTTTTCGTTTTCTTGAAATTTCGAACCATAACGAATTGCTTTTTCTAAAAACGTAATTCCGTCTCCATCATGATGAAAATATTGAGCGCGATGTGTTTCTGTAAAACCATCAAAACCACCCGCTAAAGCTAAACTTTCAAAAGCTTTTTTATTAGCAGCCCTTAAATCAATTTTTTTAGCTAAATCAAATATCGATTTATAGGGAGCCTCTTTTCTACTTTGAACAATAGTATCTACTGCATTTGCCCCAACCCCTTTAACAGCTCCTATTCCAAAACGAACAGCATAATTTTCATTTACCGTAAATTTATAGTACGATTCATTTACATCTGGACCCAAAACAGCCAATCCCATACGTTTACATTCTTCCATAAAGAAGGAAACTTGTTTGATATCGTTCATGTTATTAGAAAGTACCGCTGCCATGTATTCCGCAGGATAATGTGCTTTCAAATAAGCCGTTTGATACGCAATCCAAGCATAACAAGTAGAGTGCGATTTGTTGAAGGCATAACTTGCAAACGCTTCCCAGTCTTTCCAAATTTTCTCTAAAACAACCGGATCGTGACCTTTTTCTGCTGCTTGGTTTATGAATTGAGGTTTCATTTTGTTCAAAACGTCAATTTGTTTTTTACCCATCGCCTTACGTAAAACGTCGGCATCCCCTTTTGAGAATCCCGCTAATTTTTGGGACAAAAGCATCACCTGCTCTTGATAAACGGTAATTCCATAGGTTTCAGCTAAATATTCTTCGCACGCATCTAAATCGTATTTGATTTCTTCTTCGCCGTTTTTTCTTCGAACGAAAGAAGGAATATATTCCAATGGTCCCGGACGATATAATGCATTCATGGCAATTAAATCGGCAAAAACAGTTGGCTTTAAATCCTTCATGTATTTTTGCATTCCAGGCGATTCGTATTGGAAAACCCCAACTGTTTCACCTCTTTGGAATAACTCATATGTTTTTTGGTCGTCAATTGGAAAATTATCAGGATCTAAGTCGATTCCTAAACGATATTTTACCAATTTAACCGTGTCTTTAATTAAGGTTAGGGTTTTTAATCCCAAGAAGTCCATCTTTAACAAACCGGCACTTTCCGCTACCGAGTTATCAAATTGCGTTACATATAAATCAGAATCTTTAGCCGTAGTAACTGGTACGAAATTGGTAATATCACTAGGCGTAATGATTACACCACAAGCGTGAATTCCGGTGTTTCGCATGGAACCTTCTAACACTTTTGCTTGCTGAATGGTTTCTCCTGCTAAATCTTCTGAATTCGCAATTCCAATTAATTCTTTGACTCTATCAAATTCCTCCGAACGCAATGCTTTTTTGACTTCACTTTCTTCTTCGGCTAAAAATCGAGCTAAATTCCATTTAGAAGGCATCATGCCTGGAATTAATTTGGCAATTCTATCGGCTTCAAAAAGCGGTAAATCTAATACACGAGCCGTATCTCGAATAGCCGACTTCGTAGCCATTTTACCATAAGTAATAATTTGCGCCACTTGACTTTTTCCGTATTTTTGAATTACATAATCCATCACTCGACCACGACCTTCGTCATCAAAGTCGATATCGATATCGGGCATGGAAACACGGTCAGGATTTAAGAAACGCTCAAAAAGCAAATCGTACTTAATTGGGTCGATATTTGTAATTCCTAAACAATACGCCACAGCAGAACCCGCAGCAGAACCACGACCAGGACCAACAGAAACATCCATTTTTCTTGCCTCCGCGATGAAATCTTGTACAATTAAGAAATAACCTGGATAACCTGAATTGGAAATTGTAAGCAATTCAAAATCCAACCGTTCTTTGATGTCATCGGTTAATTCGGGATAACGTTTTTCAGCTCCTTTGTAGGTTAAATGTCTTAAATAATTATTTTCACCACGCACGCCACCATCTTCGGCATCTTCAAGAACTTCAAATTCATCAGGGATTTTAAATTTTGGAAGCAAAACCTCTCTATATAAAGAATACGCTTCCACTTTATCGATGATTTCCTGAATATTGATAATCGCTTCGGGTAAATCAGCAAAAAGTTGCTTCATTTCGTCACCCGATTTGAAATAATAATCTTGATTTGGCATTCCATATCGATAACCCCGACCTCGACCAATTGGTGTAGCTTGTTTTTCACCATCTTTTACACACAATAAAATATCGTGCGCATTGGCGTCTTCTTTGTTAACATAATAGGTGTTGTTCGTCGCAACCAACTTCACATGATGCTTTTTCGCGAAAGCTATTAAGGTTTGGTTTACCCGATTTTCGTCTTCTTGTTTGTGACGCATTACTTCCAAATAGAAATCGGAACCAAATTGTTCTTTCCACCAAATTAAAGCTTCTTCCGCTTGACTTTCGCCTACATTTAGAATTTTACTTGGAATTTCGCCATATAAATTTCCAGACAAAACAATGATATCTTCTTTGTATTGCTCCACTACTTTTCTATCGATACGAGGAACGTAATAGAAACCATCGGTGTAAGCAATAGAAGACATTTTGGCTAAATTGTG
>JBIKZB010000197.1:0-4033 GCA_044354955.1 Flavobacterium sp.
ATTCAATCTGGAATAAATTATTATGAGTTTCATTCATTGATGAACGAGCTTTCAGTTCTTTCAATTTCTGAAGTTGATTTGAATTCAATGCTACATGCTAATATGAGTGATGGTCGTTCATTTAGATCGGATTTATTATATGAAGCGACAAAACCCCTATTGAAAAAGTGTAATTTTGATACTAATAATTTTGCGATTTTGTTTCAAGCAGCTTGTGAAAATCAAGGAATTATGGTTGGAGCTTCTGGAGCTATTTACGGTTTATTAGTAGCCTTCGCTTTTATGTTTCCTAATGCAGAATTAGCCTTGATGTTTATACCGGTTCCAATAAAAGCAAAATATTTTGTTCCTGTAATTGTGTTGTTAGATTTGTTTTCTGGAGTTACAGGCTATAGTATTTTTGGCGGAGGAATTGCTCATTTTGCACACGTTGGTGGTGCTTTGTTTGGCTTTATAATGATGTGGTATTGGAAGAAAAACCAGTTTAGTAATAACCGTTGGGATAGATAGTTTTTAGGGCATAGAATCAAGAGTAAAGAAAATAGAGAATGAACATTTTAGACGATTTAAAGCTACAATACAAAACAGGAGGAATGGTTCAAAAGTTAATCTTTTGGAACATTGGTTTCTTCTTGTTTTCGTTAGTGTTTTTTTATAGTTTTTCTGTTGGGCAATTTCAAATTCCAACATGGATTGCTTTGTCATCTGATATAGGAGTTTTTGTTCGTACGCCATGGACATTAATCACGTTTAATTTTTTTCATAGTGGATTTTTACATTTGTTTTTTAACCTGATGGTGCTTCATTTTTCTGGAAGATTATTTAGTACTTATTTTACAGATAAACAGTTACTTGGAGTTTACGTCTTAGGGGGAGTTTTCTCTGGAATTACATTTGTTCTTTCGTATATTTTTATTGGAAAATCAGGTTTATTGGTTGGAGCAAGTGGTGCTATTATGGCTATTTTAATCGCGACTGCTACTTATGCGCCTTTTATGTTGCTTCGTATTCCATTAATTGGGATTGTAAAACTTTGGCATCTAGCTTTTGTGATTTTATTGGTTGATTTAATTCAAATGCCATTAGATAATACAGGCGGACATTTAGCACATCTAGGTGGAGCTTTATTCGGATTTATCTACATAAAATTATTGCAATCGGGTACTGATGTTACGAAGCCATTTTCAGCTGTATTAGATGGTTTTGCAAATCTTTTCAAACCAAAAAAGAAAACACCATTTAAAAAAGTGCATCGAAATACAACAAAAAAAGGTATAAATTCGTTTCAAGGGAATAAAGATGTAACACAAAAACAGATTGATGATATTTTAGATAAAATCAGTAAATCGGGTTATGATAGTTTAACAAAAGAAGAAAAGGAATTCCTATTTAAAGCAGGAAAATAAGCCAATGCAGAAACAATCATGGTTGAGCAAAATAATGTTCTTTTTTAATATAGTTCTTGCTGTATTGACTTTTCTTGCGTATTTGTTGCCTTTTTTAGCACCAAAAGCGTTTCCTTTTTTAAGCGTCTTGACACTTATAATGCCGCTGTTTTTAATTTTAAACTTTTTCTTTTTTGTGTATTGGGTTTTGCAATTAAAACGCCAAATGTTGCTGTCAGGAATTTTATTGTTGTTAGGGATAACTTTTATTAACCGTTTTTATAAATTTTCAGAAACGAATTTACCTAAAGAAACATCAGATTTTAAAGTAATGTCGTACAATGTAAGATTGTTTAATATTTATGAATGGTTGCCAAAGAATGATGTGTCTGAGCAAATTTCAAAATTGATAAGAACGGAGTCTCCGGATATATTATGCTTACAAGATTTTACCGATAATGAAAGCGCTGATTTTAATCAATTTCCCTATTCGTATGTTAATTTGAATGGTGAAAAGTTGAAATACGGACAAGCCATTTATTCCAATTATAAAATCATAAACAAGGGAGAAATTGAATTCCCAGGTTCTTTTAACAATGCAATATTTGCGGATGTATTAAAAGGGAAAGATACAATTAGAGTGTATAGTATTCATTTGCAGTCGGTTAAAATTAGTGCGGATATTAATGAGAAAATCGATGAGGCTAAATCGAAGTTTATTTTGAAAAGATTAAGTTTGGCTTTTGGAAAACAGCAACAACAATCGGAAATTATTAGAGAACATTTTGAAAATTGCCCTTATCCAAAAATCATTTGTAGCGATTTAAACAATAGTGCATTTTCTTATGTTTATAGAACAATCAAAGGTGAAATGAAAGATGCTTTTGAAGAAGGGGGAACAGGTTTTGGAAAATCGTATAATTTCAAGTATTATCCAGCCAGAATTGATTTTATCTTAGTTGACAATGTTATTGAAGTGAAACAATTTACAGCAATTGACACCTTTTTTCAAAGTGATCATTTCCCTCAGATTGCTCGCTTAAATTTTTAATCAAAATTTAATATATTTTGATTTTTTAAATAGTCTACCGCGTATCTTCCTTCGTTAAATAGTAAATCTAGAATACTTAAGTTGTTTATAAATCCATGTTTTTCATTAAAAACTTGAGTGTATTCTTCTATTTGTGTAGTGTCTTTTTTACCATTGATTAAGGGTCTAAAATCTGTGTAGTTAGGAGCTTCATGGAAAAATTCAATTGTGTTTTTGGGTTTAATATTGATTCCTAAAGCATCATTCACTAATTCAAAAACTTCTAAATTTAAATCCATTAGAAATTCATGCTTCTTTTCAAATAGAGGATGAAAATCATCCTCAAAATATTCAAAAAAAGGAGAAGTTCTATAGGCAGCTTCTAATGATTTAAAGTGATTCTTTTGCCAACCAAAATCATTTTCGATTCGAACTTCCTTGTATTTCTGATGTTTTTCTAAACTATGTTTTACGGGTACATTCAATAGTTGAATTCCGTTTGGGCTATAAATGTACATCCTATTCCTATTGGTCTGTTTCTGGAAATTATCTTCCATTTCAAAAGTTACCGTTTCAGCTTGAATCAATGCTATATAGTGACTAATAGATGGAAAATAACTCGGATGTATAAGGATGTTCATAACAATAATAGGAATAGTTTAGTAACGCAAATTCACTAATTACCACAAATTAATTCGTGAATAATAGTGAATTTGGGTTGATTTTTTTAAACGAAACGATTAATTATTTGCTTCTTTCTTTTTCTTTTTATTTCTAAAATAATCAAAAGCAAAATAGGCAGCTAAAGCAAATAAGAAATATTTAAAGTACGATTGAGGTTGGCCTTCACCGCTAACAGTAGTAAATAATCTATCCCAACGGATGCTCCAGTTTTTAATACCATCATTGATACCATCAATACTCATCCAAATAAATATTGGTTTTCCAACAATGTGATCAGCTGGAACAAATCCCCAATAACGTGAATCTAATGATTTATGCATGTTATCTCCCATCATCCAATAGTAATCTTGTTTAAAAGTATAAGAAGTTGCTATCTGACCATTAATTCTGATTTCATTACCATTGATTTTTAAATCATTGCCTTCGTATTCTCCAATTATTTTTTTGTAAAAAGAAACATTTTCTTTGTTTAATTGAACTGTTTTTCCAGCTTCAGGAAGAAGTATTGGTCCAAAATTATCTATTGTCCAATTAGTGTTTCCAGGAAAAATCTCTTTGTTTAGTTGGTCTTTTTTAAATATTATTCTAATAACAGAATCAATACTGCTGTTTTTTCTTAGTTTTTCAGCATTATTTAAAGTTAGATTTGCTTCTCTTTCAAAATCGTTTACTTCTGTAATTGAAATACTATATTGACTCAATACATTGTTAGGTACACCTCTTTGGTCTGTAATAAATGTAACCGAACCATCGTCGTTTTTTGACGACCCTAATACAAATGGGGTAATAGCATTTGCTTGATTTTCATTATATATTGTAGTGATGAATTTTCTTATAAACTCAGTAGATCCTGCATCAAGTAATGTTGTTGTAGCTACCCCTTTGTTTGAATGTACTTTATGTACATATTGGGGATGAGCTCTGTCAGGCATTA
>JBIKZB010000016.1:0-13771 GCA_044354955.1 Flavobacterium sp.
CATTATGATAGAAATGATGGTTTAAATGCAAATATTGTCTCTTTCGGAATCAAATTTGTCGAACAATAATTATAGTCGTTATGCACATTTTAATAATTGAAGATGAAAAAGGGATTGTTGATTTTCTGAAGCAAGGTTTAGAAGAAGAAAATTATACTGTTTCTACAGCCTTTGATGGTGTTGATGGATTGCAAAAAGCATTAGAACTTCCTGTGGATTTAATTTTGTTAGATTGGATGTTGCCAAAAATGCAAGGAATTGAAGTATGTCGTAGTATTAGAAATCAAAATATAACGATACCGATTTTATTTTTAACGTCTAAAGACACGGTTCAAGAGACTATTGAAGGACTAAAAGCCGGTGCTAATGATTACATCAAAAAACCATTTTCTTTTGAAGAGCTTTTGGAACGAATTAAAATTCATTTTAGAGCAAAAGACGAAGCAAAAATTGTAACTTTGGGTAATATTACAATTGATAAATCTAAATTTCAAGTCTTTGTAGATAATAACGAAGTTTCATTAACGCATCGTGAATACGAATTATTAGAATATCTTATAAAAAATAAAGGGAACGTTTGCACTAGAAACAAAATTATTGAAGATGTTTGGGATATTCACTTTGAATATGATACGGGTGTCATTGATGTTTTTATGAATGCCATTCGAAAAAAACTGAATTTAACCAAAGACCAAGACTTAATCAAAACCATTAGAGGAGTAGGATATATCGCAAACGATAATTAGCATGTCAAAAACCGAAACAGCTGTAAAAGCCACTTATTTTAGCATTATAGGAAATACTTTATTAGCTTTAATAAAAGGAATAACCGGCTATTTTGGTAATTCATATGCCATGATTGCCGATGCCATAGAATCAACAGCCGATATTTTTGCCTCTTTTTTAGTGCTTTTTGGAATCAAATATTCCAATCGCCCTGCTGACGAAAATCATCCGTACGGACATGGAAGAGCAGAACCATTGATTACGTTTTTAGTGG
This sequence comes from Flavobacterium sp., assembly GCA_044354955.1. Taxonomy (GTDB): domain Bacteria; phylum Bacteroidota; class Bacteroidia; order Flavobacteriales; family Flavobacteriaceae; genus Flavobacterium. The sequence goes on from JBIKZB010000016.1 coordinate 1,001, forward strand.
TTGGTTTTTTAATTACTTCGGCAACGGTTATAGCTTACGAAAGTTTTCATAACATTGGAACACCACATGAACTTCCAAAACCTTTCACACTTTATGTTCTAGGAGCTATCATTCTATGGAAAGAAATTTCGTTCCAAATTGTCATGAAAAAAAGCATCGAAACCAATAGCAGTTCGCTAAAAGCCGACGCTTGGCATCACAGAAGCGACGCTATAACATCAGTTGCAGCATTTATTGGTATTTCTATTGCATTATATTTTGGAAAAGGTTACGAATCAGCTGATGATTGGGCTGCTTTATTGGCTTCATTTTTAATATTATACAATTCCTATAAAATATTTAGACCTGCTTTAGGTGAAATTATGGACGAACATTTATACCACGATTTAGAAGCCGAAATTAAAACCATTTCTCAAACGGTTTCAGGGGTTATATGTATTGAAAAATGCTTTATTAGAAAAGCAGGAATGAAATATCATGTAGATTTGCATGTAATAGTAGATGGCAATAAATCGGTTAAAGAAGGTCATGATATTGCGCATATTTTAAAAGATACACTACGAAATAAACTAATGGATTTAGGTCATGTTTTAATTCATATTGAGCCTAATTTTGAAACTATTGTACGTTAATTATGTTATCCTTTTCATTTAAAAACAGAATTGCTTTTAACTACATTTTGAGTAGTTCAATATTGATTGCAATAGTTTTTCTATCCATTTTTACGATTGTAAAATATAGTGTAAATCAACACATTAATGAGGAAATACAAGAGGAATTATACAAACATTTAGACGATGTTTCTACCGATTCAAATGATACTTATTTAATTCAGGTAGATCAATGGCGTGCTAGAGAGCATAATTCAATTAGTGTGAATCCAGTCTTTGTTGAGTTTTATGATACAAATAAGCAACTCATTGATAAATCTCCGAATTTAAAAAACTCTAATATTCAATTATTAGCTACTAATCAAAATAATAAGTTTACGGATACCAAGCTTAATGGAATTCCTATTCGTCAAATTCAAACTGGTATTATAAATAAAGATCAAGTTGTTGGTTATCTTGTAGTTGCCATGTCTTTAGAAGACTTTGAAATTGTTCAAATTCTTAAAAACATCTTATTAATTTCATATCCGTTAATTTTAATTTTACTCTTTTTAATTGCTCGTTTTTTAGCGGGAAGAAGTATTAAACCTGTTAGTACCATAATTGATACATCGAGTCAAATTACAAAAGACAATTTAAAATCACGCATTCCGCTTCCCATCAATAAAGATGAATTATTTGTGTTATCGCAAAATATTAATAACCTTTTGGATAGGGTAGAAAATGCTATTGAACGTGAAAAACAATTTACTTCTGATGCTTCCCACGAATTAAGAACTCCGTTGGCGGTCATAAAAGGTACCATGGAAGTTTTAATACGAAAACCAAGAAATCAGCACGAATACGAAGAGAAAATAAATTTTTGTATTTCTGAGGTTGATCGATTGAATCACATGGTGGATCAATTATTGCTTTTGGCTCGATTTGAAAATCAAAAGCAAAATATTAAAAATGAATCCATTTATTTAAACGCCATTATTTTAGACAATTTAACGCGTTTTTCTGAGAAGATTGAAAGTAAAAAAGTAAAAGTTTTCACTTCTTTTTCCGATGATTTTTATATTCAATCTGATAATTATCTTGTTTCAATCATCATTAGTAATTTACTTTCTAATGCTATAAAGTATTCAAATAGTAATGGTAAAATACGTATTGAATTATCGCAAAATGAACACCATATTACTTTTTCAATATCCGATAACGGAATAGGAATTGCTCCTGACGATATGAATAAAATTTTCAATTCGTTTTATCGTTCTGATGTTAGTAATCATGCAGAAATAAAGGGTACTGGACTAGGTTTGTCTATTGTAAAAAGGCTATGCGATTTATTGAATCTTGAAATTACAGTTGATAGTAAATTAAACGTTGGAACCACTTTTAGTTTAAGTTTTTCTTTAGCCAAACTTAAGTAGTTCTTAAGGTATTTCTTATAGATTTACTATACATTTGTACTATAGTTTTTAGTATATTTATATACTGATTAAAATGGTATAAAATGAACAAGTTAATTGTCTATTTCTTAGTCTTTGTTTTCCTATGTGCTAACACATCACTTGGGCAATTAGTAAAATTACCCAATCTAGTTGAGCATTACAAAGCTCATAAAAATGAGTCGTCTTCAAACTCCATATCATTTTTTGACTATGTTAAGTTACACTATGCTAAAAATGTTGACAACAATCAAGATCATCAAAATTTACCTTTTAAAACACTTGATAATTCGATAAGTGTGTTATTTGTTTTTCCTTTCATGACGTTTCAGATACCAATAGTTAATTCTATTATTGCGATAAAAAAGAAATTTTTCTACAATAAATCATTTACATCCAATTTGATTATTTCAATTTGGTTACCGCCTAAAATATTCTAATATATTCTTTGATAATTGATTCATTATTAAGGTCTCAATTCTAATTATCTTAAAAGATAAATGATATTTATTTATTTTAAAAATGTATTAAAATGTTAGAAAAAATTATTGCTTTTAGTTTAAAAAACAAACTTATTGTCCTTTTATTTACACTAGGAGTCTTGGGTTTTGGTTTGTTTTCTGTTTTTCAAATATCCATTGGGGCTGTCCCAGACGTTACTAATAATCAAGTGCAGGTAATTACTACTTCTCGTAATTTATCCACACAAGATATCGAACAATATATTACTTATCCTGTTGAAATAGAAATGGCCAATTTGCCAAGTGTAAAAGAAATACGTTCTATTTCAAAATTCGGATTATCAGTTGTAACTATTGTTTTTGAAGATGAAATTGGAACGTATTTACCGCGACAATTAATTGCTGAAAAAATTAAAACAGCAGCAGAAAAAATCCCTGAAGGATTTGGTACTCCAGAAATGGGACCTATTACCACAGGTTTAGGTGAAATTTATCAATATACTTTAGAAGTTAAACCTGAATTTAAAAATCAATATTCAGTTACCGATTTACGAACTATTCAAGATTGGGTTGTAAAAAGACAATTGTCTGGAATCAAAGGTGTGGTTGAAATCAATACTTGGGGTGGCTATTTAAAACAATATGAAATTGCAATACATCCAGCCAGTTTAAAAGCAATGAATATTTCTACTTCTGATGTTTTTACAGCCTTAGAAAAAAACAATAGCATTGCTGGTGGTTCGTATATTGAAAAAACCAATCAAAGTTATTTCATTCGTGGAGAAGGAAAAGTAAATTCTGCCCAGGATATTGAAAATATTGTTGTTAAAAACAATTCAGGATTACCAATTTATATTAAAGACATTGCTAAAGTACAATTTGGTCATGCCAATCGTTTTGGAGCCATTACAGGAAATGGCGAAGGCGAGAAGGTTTTGGGTCAAGTAATGATGTTAAAAGGAGGCAATTCAAAACAAGTAATTGATGATGTAAAATATCGAGTGGCTGAAATTGAAAAAACATTACCTGAAGGTGTTTACATCAACGGGTTTTTAGAACGAAGTGAGTTAGTAGGAAAAACTACGTTTACTGTTGCCGAAAACTTAATCTTAGGTTGTTTAATCGTAATTTTTGTAGTGGTTTTATTGCTTGGAAATTGGCGTTCAGGATTGGTAGTAGCTTCTGTTATTCCACTTTGTTTGCTGTTTGCGATTTCCTTTATGAATATTTTCGGAATTGATGCCAATTTAATGAGTTTAGGTGCTATCGACTTCGGTATCATCATCGATGGAGCTGTAATTATAGTCGAGTTCATCGCTTTCCAAATTGCGCATAAATCCAAACATTTAGTAGGCATGGCTAGAGAAGAACGTCAGTTAGAAATTGACCAAATTACCTATAAAAGTGCTTCTAAAATGATGAATTCGGCTATTTTTGGTCAGTTAATCATTCTTATTGTATTTATTCCAATTCTTTCTTTATCGGGTGTGGAAGGAAAAATGTTCAAACCTATGGCAATGACGTTTAGTTTTGCTTTAGTGGGTGCTATGTTGTTCTGTTTTACTTATGTGCCTGTTGCCGCTTCCTTGTTTTTAAAACCGCAAGAAGAAAATCCAAATTCCATCTCTAATCGTTTAATTAACAAATTGAATTCATGGTATTTACCTGTGATTACTTGGGCTTTAGGTAATACTAAAAAAGTACTGTATGGTGCTGTTGGCTTATTATTTTTAGCCGTTGGTTTATTTGCAACGATGGGAGGAGAATTTATTCCAACATTAGACGAAGGCGATTTCGTGATTCAACCGGTTTTAAAAACAGGGACTTCCTTGTCTAAAACCATTGAAACTACTACAAAAATTGAGAAAATAATTCTTAAAAATTTCCCTGAAGTAACACAAGTGGTAAGTAGAATTGGTGCTGCCGAAGTGCCAACTGACCCTATGAGTATGGAGGAAAGTGATATTATCGTAAAATTAAAACCTAAATCAGAATGGGTTTCTGCTGATACAAAAGATGAATTGGCTGATAAAATCAAAGCGGCTATAGAAGAGAAAATACCCAACATGGAAATCGAATTTACGCAACCTATTGAAATGCGTTTCAACGAATTAATTTCGGGTTCTCGTTCCGATGTGGCGATTAAAATTTTTGGGGAAGATTTAGATATTTTAGCAAAAAAAGCCCATGAAATTGAAAAAGTTATTAAAAATGTAGAAGGGGCTTCGGATATTATCATTGAAAAAACGGAAGGTTTGCCTCAAATGTTCGTGCAATACGACCGAAGTAAAATTGCTCGTTATGGTTTAAATATTGCCGACTTAAACGAAATGATTGCTTTGGGTTTCGCAGGAAAAATTGTAGGAAATGTTTTTGAAGGTGAAAAACGTTTTGATATGGTGATTCGTTTAGATAAAACCAACAGAACGGATATTGAAGATTTACGAAACTTATATGTTTCCACTCCAAATGGTGAGCAAATTCCGTTAAGAGAATTAGCATCAATCGAATATACCGAAGGACCTGCTAAAATTTCAAGAGACAATACCAACCGAAGAATCATTGTGGGAATCAACGTAAGAAATCGTGATTTACAAAGTGTTGTTGATGATGTTAAGAAAATTATTGATACTGAAATTAAGTTACCATCGGGATATCGTGTTACGTATGGTGGGCAATTTGAAAATTTACAAAGTGCAAAAGCCCGATTGCTTATAGCAGTGCCTATTGCCTTATTTTTAATTTTTATATTGTTACATTTTGCTTTTGGTTCCATCAAAGAAGCCTTAATGGTGTATTCTGCAATTCCATTGTCTGCTGTAGGTGGCGTATTATTTTTATGGATTAGAGATTTGCCATTTAGTATTTCGGTAGGTGTTGGATTCATTGCATTATTTGGAATCGCAGTGTTAAACGGTATTGTATTAATTGAACATTTTAAAGAATTAAAACACAGCGGTATGAAAGATATGAACGAACTTATTTTAAAAGGAACCACCGATAGACTTCGACCAGTTTTATTAACTGCTGCGGCTGCTGCTTTAGGATTTTTACCTATGGCTATTTCTTCTGGAGCAGGAGCAGAGGTGCAACGCCCATTAGCTACAGTAGTTATTGGTGGATTGTTTACAGCAACACTTTTAACCATGATTGTTTTACCTATTTTGTTCAAAATTTTTGATGAGAAAGAATTTAAAAAACCAAAATTCAAAAAACATGTCAGTGTAACATATATTTTGTTATTCTTATTTGGAACTAGCTTTGGTTTTGCACAAGAAAATACTGCTGAATTAGATTCAATAATGGCTAAAGCATTACAAAATAATAAATTGATCAAAGCAGGGCAATTACAAATAGATAAAGCCAACGCTAACATTAAAACAGCTTATTCATTTGATAAAACCAATGTGTATTATAGTTATGACCAAAATAATTTAGCTATAAACAACCAACCTTTAAAAGTATTTGGAGTGCAACAATCGTTTGCTTTTCCAACGGTTTATGGGGCTCAGAGTAAAGTGTATAAAGCTGAGTTAGAAAGTCAAAAGGCTTCTTTTGAATTGCAAAAAAACAAATTAAAATTAGAAGTTTCTAAAGTCTATCATCAAATTGTGTATTTGCAACACCAAGAAAAATTATATTGCTATTTAGATAGTTTGTACCAAAATTTCTCAAAAGCTAGCGACAGACGATTTGAGTTAGGAGAAACCAATTACTTAGAAAAAATTACCGCTGAAGCCAAATTTAGACAAATTACCACTAAGCTTTCACAACTAAATAAAGAGAAAAATGCCCAATTTGAATTATTACAAGCTTTGATTCAATCCGAAGAAAAAATTAGTATACAAACGAATGAAATTAAACCAATAATTTCAGTAGGTAATACTTCAAGTAAAGAATTGTATGGTTCTTATTTAGAAAGCATTACAAATAAATATAAAATGAATCAAAATCTTCAAAAGCAAAACTGGTTACCTGATTTAAATATCGAGTATTTTCATGGTAGAAATAGTGGTCTTACACAATCTTTATATGGATTTCAAGTAGGATTATCCGTTCCAATTTTGTTCAATGGGAATGTTGCAAAATCAAAAGTAGCTAAATTAGAATCCCAAGCTTGGGAACAACAAAAGGAGCACGAATTAATTAAAATTGATGCGCACATTAATCAGAAAAACAGCGAATTAGAACAATATAACCAAGCAATTGAATATTATAATCAATACGGAAAAAAAGTATCTAAAGAGATTATTAAAGTAGCTAACATGAGTTACAAACACGGTGAAATTGATTTTTTTCAATTCATACAAAGTTTAGAAAATGCGACTACAATTCAGGTGGACTATTTAGACGCAGTTAACCAATACAATAAAACACAATTAGACTTACAATATATTAATTTACAATAATTTAGAGATGAAAAAATTATTTTACATAGCAACAATAGCAACACTTTTATTTTCATGTAAACAAGAAGTTGTTGAAGAAAAAGTGGTTGATGACGGAATAATAACGGTTACTGCAGCACAATTTGAATCTTCGAAAATGGAAATTGGTGCTCCGGTTGAACAAGACTTTGATGTTACCATCAAATCATCAGGAAAAATAGATGTGCCACCCCAATATCGAGCAAAAGTAACCACATTTTTAGGTGGTTATGTAAAAGCTACCAAATTATTAGTAGGAGATAAAGTAGCAAAAGGGCAAGCTTTAATTACCTTAGAAAACACCGATTATTTGGATTTACAAAAGGATTATGTAGAAGTTGCAGAACAAATCAACTATTTGAAATCCGAATTTGAACGTCAGAAAACCTTGTATACTGAAAAAATAACCTCACAAAAAAACTACTTAAAAGCTGAAAGTGAATACCGCCAAGCAAAAGGAATGTATCAAGGTTTGCGTGAAAAGTTAATACTTTTAAACATCAATCCAGCCAATGTAGAACGTGGAAAATTTACTTCACAAATTACGATTTCGGCTCCTATTTCTGGTGATATTACTGTGATGAATGCAAATGTGGGGATGTTCATGGCACCCTCTGATGTAATTTTAGAAATTGTAGATACTAATTATTTGCATTTGAATTTAAGCATTTTTGAAAAAGACATTTTGCATGTAAAACAGGAACAAAATATTAGTTTTACCATTCCAGAAGCTAGTAACGAACAATTCAACTCTAAATTACAATTGGTAGGGAAATCGATAGAAAGTAAAGACAGAACTATCTCTGTTTTTGGAACTTTAAATCCAAAAGACAAATCAAAATTACTATCTGGAATGTTTGTAGAAGCAGGAATTGTAATCAATTCTAAAAAAGGGTTTGGAATTCCAGTAGATGCTTTAATTACAGATAATAATAAATATTTTGTGCTTTTACTTAAAGAGAATAAAGGGAGTTATGTATTCAAAAAAACATTGGTTTCCATTGGTGAAAAAAACGAAGAATTTGTTGAAATAGTTCCGAATGAAACCGTAAATATAAATTCAAAAATATTAACAAAAGGTGTTTTTGATGTAACCAATTAAAAAAATAGAAATTATGAATCAAGCACATTTACACATGGTTTTTAACCATTTTCCAATCATTGGATTATTCTTTGGAATAGGAATTTTAGCCTTTGGAATTTTTAAAAAGCAAATCATTTTGATTAATACGGCTTATGTAATGTTTATCTTTTGTATGCTAATGGCAAAAGCTACTATGATGACAGGAGAAGGAGCAGAAGAAATTGTTGAAGAATTAGGAATTTCACACGACATTATTCACGAACACGAAGAATTAGCCGAAACTTTCATGAAAGTACTTTATGGTTTAGGACTTGTTTCCATTTTAGGCTTAGTTGCTAATTTTAAAAAACATGGAAAGGCAAAAGTTGTTTCGTATGTAATATTATTTTTAGCAATAGGTTCAGCTGTGTTGTCTAAGTCTGTTGGAACTTCGGGTGGTGAAATTCGCCATACTGAAATTAGAGAAAATACTGTAAACACAGCTTCTGAGATTCAAAATGAATCACAAGAAGCAGAAGGCGATGATGATTAAACAAAATATAAATTTTTAAAAACTTTTGTTTATTCGAAAAATTAGTTGTTAAATTAACTATGTTAAATAATAACAGAAATTATGTTTTTAAATCAATTACATCATCATACCTCCGATCAAGCAAGTAATGATGTTCAGTAATAAATCCATATAAATCAAAAACCCGTTTGATTACATCAAGCGGTTTTTTTGTTGGTAAGCGTTTTTAAAACTCCCTTGGTATACTTTTTTTATAAACTAAAAAATATAAATGATAAAAATTTATTATTGTACATTAATTTCATTTATTAAAATTAGAGTGATTTTTTAAATATATATAAATTTCCCCAAAAATTCTTACCTTTAAATAAAAAAAATCAACATGCGATTTCATACAAGAAAATGGGTAAAACCCGAAGATTTAAATGCAAATGGAACTTTATTTGGTGGAAAATTATTAGCTTGGATTGACGAAGAAGCCGCTTTGTATTCTATTGTACAATTAGAAAACTCAAAAGTGGTTACTAAGTTTATGAGTGAAATCAATTTTATGAGCGCTGCAAAACAAGGTGATATTGTAGAAATTGGTTTAGATGTGATTCAATTTGGAAAATCTTCATTGGTTTTAAAATGTGAAGTACGAAACATGATGACGCGAGAAACTATTATCACAATAGATAATATTACTATGGTAAATTTAGGAGAAGACGAGAAACCAAAACCACATGGCAAAACTCAAATTGAATATATTGAAGATCGTTTAAAAAAATAATATCATTTCGCCACAGATTAAAGGATTAAAAGGATTTTTTAAAAGTATGAAATCTGTGATAATCAGTGAAATCCGTGGATAAATAAATAAAAAAATATGCTACAAAAATCAACATTAGATTTCTTAACTCAACTCAAAGAAAACAACGACCGTGATTGGTTTGCTGCGAATAAAAAAGCCTTTGAATCAGAACAAAAGTTAGCCAAAACATTTTTAACATCAGTAGGTGAGCAGCTCGGAAGAATAGATAGTATCGAACGCATTCAAATTTTTAGAATTTATCGCGATGTGCGTTTTTCAAAAGATAAAGCGCCCTATAAAAATCATTTTAGCGTAGGCTTCACACGAACAAAACCGATGCTTCGTGGTGGCTACTATTTGCATATTGAGCCAGGTGGAAGTTTTGTTGGTGGAGGTTTTTGGGAACCTAATGCAGAAGATTTGAATCGCATTCGTAAAGAATTTGAAATGGATGATGAAGAAATTAGAACCATAGTAGCCGACGACACTTTTAAAAAATTCTTTGGTGAGTTGAAAGGCGAGGAGTTAAAAACGGCTCCAAAAGGTTTTGATAAAACACATCCAGCAATTGATTTGATTCGTAAAAAGCAATTTTTACTTACCAGAAGTTTTTCTGATAAAGAAGTAATGGCTCCTAATTTTGAAGAAAACGTATTGATAACCTTCAAAGCTATGCATCCTTTCTTTGATTATATGAGCGATGTATTGAGTACCGATTTAAATGGGGAATTGATTTATTAATAATACATTCTATTTATTTATGAGAAATAAATTATTAATTAAACTGTTTTATATAGCAATTATTGGTATTCTGAGTATAAACGTACAGGCACAAAAAAATCAAAATAATTATTTAGACAAAATTGATTTTTGGAAACAAGAATCGTTTAATAAAAAAATTAAAGAAGTCATTACAGAACACAACGAATATTTTGATGATTATAGCAGAGACAAACAGCCAAAGAAATTAAAAACTCAAACGATTTCAAAACTGGTTTTTAGTAAATCTGGTAAATTAATGACGCAATTAGAACAAAAAAGTTCATTTTTGAGTTCAAAAAAGCATAAAAATAATAAGAAAATAAGTTACAAATATGATGCAAAACTTCTTTTAAGAAAAGAACGAACCTATACCAATTTAGATTCGCTTACGCTAGAGCCAATAGATACATCTCAATATTCGTTAAAAATTTATAATTATGATTCGAAAGGAATTCTAAATGAATGTTTAGAATATAACAATTCAAAAATATTAATTTTAAAAACAATTGTTAGTGTTGATACTTTAAAAAACAAATTAGAAATTTCAAAAAAGGGAAATAATCATAGTTTTAACCAAACAAAAGTAGTTTATCAATTTGATATGAATTCAAATTTGATTGAAATAACTTATTATAACGGAAGCCAAATAAAGGGAAAATACACCTTTGTTTATAATACTTCTGGAAAGAAAAAAGAAGAAAAATACAAAGCTTTTGATTCGCATTTTGAAAGTATGGAACGCTTTAAGTATGGAAAATTTGGACACATTGAAGAAGTAAGCCGTAATTCAAATATTGATCCAGGAGATAAGACTTTTTATATTTACACCTTTGACAAAAATCAAAATTGGCTCACTAAAGACATAAAAAATGATACAGGAATAGTTGTTGACGCCTATATACGTAAAATAGTATATTACAAATAATTATTCAACAGCTTAATTTGCCATATTTTCTTCAAATAATCTGAATTTGACTTTTTAAACGTTCAATCAATAAATTCATCATACGTTTGTTTATATTAGACGAATTTTGAATGTATTCTTTATATTCAGAAATTGTAAATAGACCAATGATAATTCCTTTTAAAGAGTTTCTAAATTTTATATCACGATGAATCGCGTTTTCAATATAAATCATTTTCTTTTCTGGAGTTAAAGAAAAAAAAGCATTTTTTTGTTTAATAGCATAATTTCTAAAAACTTCAATGTACAAATCATTTTGAAACTTTAGAATAGGACGCAAGGTTTGGTTTTGAAACTTTTCTTCGGAACTAGAATGTTCTGTAATTGAACCAATACTTTCTCCTCTAATTTCTAAAAGTAAATCGTCTTTAGTTTTCATGATAAAATGAATTTATTTTATTTAAATTTAAAAAAAAATAACCTTCAATATATTGAAGGCTATTATAAGTTATTAAGAATAAGGTGTTAATTACTTTATGCTAATCGTTAGATTTATTTGTTGGAGTAGAAATAGATTCAAATATTTCTAAATCAAAATGATTTACTGAAGCCATAATATGATCAAATAAATCAGCCATAATATGCTCGTAATTTAACCAGGTTTTATCTTTGGAAAAACAATATATTTCTAACGGAATTCCTTTTTCTGTAGGTTGTAAATAACGAACCATCAAAAGCATATCTTTATTAATTCCAGGATGCGATAGAATATACTGGTTTATATATTTTCTAAACAATCCTAAATTTGTCAGGTTTCTACCATTAATAATGACCGTTTTATCGATATTATTTAGGTTATTATATTTGTCAATATCAGCCTGACGATGTTCAATGTAGGAAGTTAAGTGCTGAATTTTTTTATATTTATCAATATCTAAAGTTTCTATAAACTTAACAGAATTAGCTTTGATTAATAAATGACGTTTAATACGTCTTCCTTCTGAATCCAACATACCACGCCAGTTTTTAAAACTATCCGATATTAAGCTGTATGTTGGAATGGTTGTTGTTGTGTTGTCAAAATTTCTAACTTTAACAGTGGCTAAGTTAATTTCAATAACATCACCATCAGCACCAAATTTCTCCATGGTGATCCAGTCGCCAATTCGAACCATGTCATTTACAGAAACTTGAATACTAGCCACAAATCCAAGAATAGTATCTTTAAAAATTAGAAAAATTAAGGCCGAAATAGCTCCAAAAGTGGTTAACAATGTTTTCATTGTAGTATCAAACATTATCAATACAAAAGAAGTTATTCCGAAAATCCACAGCACAATCATAATTACTTGAATGTAACTATCAATAGGCTTATCACTGTAACGAGGTTTGTTTTTTAAATAATCTTTTAAAGCATTAAAAATACTTCGCGTAATCCAAAGTGAAAGAATAATAATATAGATTTTTACCCCTTTTTCAAAAAAATCTTCCCAATACGTAAATTTACTTAAAATAACAGGAACTGTTTTGTAAATAAATAAAAGTGGAAATAAATGCGCTAAATACTTGGCAGTTTTATTAGCCACTAGAAAATCATCAAAAGAAGATTTTGTACGAGCTGCAATTACGGCAAGTACAATAATAAATATTTTTTTAAAGAGAAAATCTAAAACATAGGAAACAAAAACTAAAACAATAATATTAACTCCTAGATTAAAATAGGAAGCAATGTCATCATTAAAGTTGAGACTTTTAAATAAATCGTATGCCCAGTTAAAAATTTTC
>JBIKZB010000198.1:0-4016 GCA_044354955.1 Flavobacterium sp.
CAGTTGAAAAAACAGCTACAGTTTTAATGCCCATTTTCTTTGCGGTTTTCATTACTCTAATAGCAATTTCACCGCGATTGGCAACTAATATTTTTTTAATTTCTTTCATCTTGATTTTTGTTTCACGTTTCAGGTTTCAGGTTGAAAAAGTTTGTATTCAAAGTTAAAATGAGTCTTTATATAAAATTGAAAACCATAACTTGAAACTTTAAACCTGAAAACTTTAAACTTTTTATTCAAATTCAACTAATAATTGTCCTTTGTCTACCGCGTTTCCTTTTTCAACCGCAATAGATTTAATAACACCATCACGCGGTGAAAGGAAACTATTTTCCATTTTCATAGCTTCAAGGATTAATAAAGGATCATTTTCTTTAACGGTTTGACCAACTTCAACGCTGATTTCAAGAATTAAACCTGGCATTGGCGCTTTAATAGCATTAACTATTTTGGTTCTTCCCCGTTGTATTCCCATGTTTTTAATTAATTCATCTAAAGCATTCGAAATAGTAACTTCGTATGAATTATTATTTACTTTAACAGTATATTTTTTGGAAATAAAATCTGCTGATACAATTTCAGCTTTGTAAGGTTTACTGTCTTTAAGTATATGAAAATTAGCTTCAGCTACCTTAACAGCATCTAATTTCGTGCTATCACTTTCAGTAACTTCAAACGAAGTAGTATTATTTACTAAAAGTTTATAATTGACATCCATATGAGTTTGTTTTAGTTGATGTAAACTTACAAAAAGAAATCGTTCTCATAAATGATAATTATCAGAAATTTGGAAATTAAGTATAGTTTAAAAACAAAAAAGCTCTAACTTTTTTATAGTTAGAGCTTTTTTATCATGTAGAAAAAAATCTATACTTTCTTTTCTAAGCTGGAATTTAAATCAATTTCAACAGATTCTGCAATTTTACTTTTAACCACCGAAGGTATTTTAATATTGAAATCTGCCGGTTTTACTTTAAAACTACAAGTTGCAATTAGTTTATCACCAGATTGTACGAATGTAATTTTAGTTTTGATTTTTTTGGTAACACCATGTAAAGTCAAATCACCTTCAACATCAAAAGTTGCTTTACCTGATGCTACTTTTGCCGCATCAAAATTTGTTACTTTTCCTTTGAAAGTAGCTTTAGGAAATTTATCACTTTCAATATAATTTTCATTAAAGTGTTCTTCCATTAAAGGCACTTTAAATCGGAACGCTTTCACCAAAGCCAAAACAGCAATATCTCCATTTGATTTATCAAAAATACAAGAAACACTATTGTTTTTTGCGGCAACTTCTTCAAAAGCAGGCATTGATGCTTCAAATTTTATTTCTCCTGAACGAGTCATCATCTTTTGTGAAAACACTAAAGAAGAGAAAAACATACAAATAAATAATACACTAAATCTTATCATAGTAATTGTTTTTTAGTTAGGACAACCATTTGCCACCCACTCTTTTATAATATTAATTTTTACCTGTGGCATTCTACCTGATTGTGGCATAACAGTTCCGCAAGATTGATCGTCAATTCTACAAATCATATTACCGTTTTCTGCAGCATCTTTAACTTGCGCATAGGTTTCCATTGTAGGGTATTCACCACCTACAGCGCTATGGCAAGACAAACAATTGTTGTCGATAATAGATTTAACATTGGATGTATACGTTGGATTTGCAACCTCTCCAGCAATTTCTTCATACGTTGAAGATTCACATGAATACGCTATAAAACAAGCAATCATCAATACATTTATAATTTTTATTGTTTTCATATTTAAAATACTCTATACATGTTAAACCCAAAATAAATTCCTTTTCCTTCAGTAATACCAGTGGCATTTGTAAAATAACTAACGTCATTCATTGCTTGACTATTAGAGAAAACCATTTGAAATATATGACCACCGGTTTCAATATCCATACCTATAGTTAGAGGATTGTGATAAAAACTTGTTTCTCTCGCATTCAATCGAGCAGCATATTCCATATTCAAACTAATTCTTTTAGACAATTTGTAACGACCACCAAAGGCCATTAAAAAATTATCTTTTTCTTCAAACAAAGGCTCGTATAGATTCTTATGAATATAAATTGGATTTAATTCCAGAGAAAAACTATTAGAAAATTTTCTTGATATTGGTAACTGTGTGCTAAAGGCAAATCTACTTGAAGACTTTAATTCAGGAAACTCATCTTTACTTAATTTAGAATTAATATCCATAGTATTATAACCAACAATGGTTACAGGAAAACCATTAACTTCTTGATCAGCAAACTTATATTTTGCTGTTAATTCATAGGTTTTATTCAAGGTATGGCGAGAAAAACCCAAAGTTAACCAATCTGTAGCCCCATACAAACCTCCAATTTTGGTCAGTGCATTATCTAAACCGAAGAAATTTTCCGTTCCGTCAGTTAAGTCACCAAATCTGTGTGATACTAAAAAATACCACTCTCCTTTAGCTGCAAGTTTTGTTGATTGCATTGTAGAAATTTGCATCCCTTTAAAAGCGGCAATTTCAATTTCTTTTTTTTCTTTATTCTCTGAATCTAATTCATTTAATAAATCATCTTGTGCACTGGAAATTCCACACACAGATAGAAAAAATACTAAAAAAACATTTTTAGATAATTTCATTTTTCTTGTTCTCATTTTACGATTAAACATTGATCTAATTTTAATTCTTCTAAAAGGTCATCATAACCTGTTACGCGTCCTTTAATATTAACTTTACTTCCTATTGAAACTTTTTCATCAACTTGTAATTGACAAGAAACTTTATTATCTAAGGTAATTATATTTTCACCTACATTGGTAACATTTCCAGTAATTTCGATTGTTTTATTTAAATATTTAGCAGTTGCTTTATCCAAATCATTTAAAAATTCATTAAAAACATCATTTGCTGATGTATTGTATTCTGATTTTTCGGTTTGAATATCTCTAGCTCCAGCTGTCAACATATAATTGTATCCCAAATAAACTGCTATTAAAATCAAAATTATTCCCACAAAAAACTTTACTTTTTTACTCATATTTTTACTATATTATTGTATTTGAAATTAAGCAAATACTGCTGTTTATAAATTATACTTGAATTTGTTTCTATTAATATTTGTCAATAATTTTATAAATACTTTCCTAAATCAATTAACGTTTACTCCAGATGTAATCTTTTCAATCTATACAAAACTTCATCAAAGCCATCTGTTAACACTATTATTTCAAATGAAAGTATCTTTTTGAAAAGATAAATTTATTCTAGATAGATTAGTTGTTATATAAAATCGACAGAAGGCACACAAATAGTATTTTAATTAGAGTTAGACGGGAAAATTAATGACAAACTAACAACATCAATTACCTTTAATCGAGCAAAAACAAATAACAAAAAGGCATTTTTTTTCATAGTATTTTGGTTTAGCTAGAATATAATTTCTTTGTAATCAAACTCTGTTGTATATACAAATATAATAATATTATGATAAATATCATTTTTTATTTCAAAATAAATTTAACCAATCCAAACAATTATATGAAAAATGAAGATCAGCGAAGTATTTAAATAAAATCAATTAATAACACTAACTAGATTTATAATACCAAAAGTCCAAATGTTCTTACAGTGGCTATTTGTTTTGAATACCAAAACAATTCGAAATCATCAAATTGTTGTTCAAAATCAGATTTCAATTGAGTAAAGGTGATTTTATTATCCTTATAAACCGAAAGTTTCTCTAAAGTTTCTACCAACCACTTTCCTTCTGCTGCATTTAGAGAAATATCATAGGTTTGTGTTTTATCATGAAATATTAATTTCATCATTTCCCAGCTATTTCCTTTTTTGGATTTGGTAAAGATATCCACTTGAGGCTTTCCTCCAATCCAAACGATTTTAGCATTGGGTTTCGTAGTAAAACTTTGTTCTTTTTCTAGACAATTATAAATAAAGTCAGATGGTATTTTAGTATTCGGAATTTTAAAATCGAACCAATCTTGCAAATTATAATC
>JBIKZB010000199.1:0-4005 GCA_044354955.1 Flavobacterium sp.
AGCTCTATTGAATTCTGTTTTGGCTAATTTGGCTTTCGCAACATTATCGCCATCTGCTTTATTGATTACGATAGTATCTGCCATTTCCATGATACCGCGCTTGATACCTTGTAATTCATCACCAGCGCCTGAAATTTTCAACAACAAAAAGAAATCGACCATGCTATGAACAGCAGTTTCGCTTTGCCCTACTCCAACCGTTTCAATGATAATTGTATCAAATCCACAAGCTTCACACAAAATTATAGTTTCACGGGTTTTTCTAGCAACACCTCCTAATGTATCGCCCGAAGCACTTGGTCGAATATAGGCGTTTTTATCTTTTACCAATTCTTCCATTCTGGTTTTATCACCCAAAATACTTCCGTGACTGATGGACGAACTTGGGTCAACCGCTAAAACGGCTACTTTTTTTCCAATAGAAGTTAAATATTTTCCAAAAGCTTCAATAAACGTACTTTTCCCAACACCAGGAACACCTGTAATTCCTATTCGAACCGAATTATTTGCATGGGGCAAACAATCTTTAATTACCTCATTCGCTTTGGCTAAATGTTCAGGATTTGTGCTTTCGACTAAAGTAATTGCGCGACTTAAAGCGGTTTTATCACCTTTTAAAATTCCAGCAATCAATTCTTCTGCCGAAGGTTGTTTTCTTCGAAATTGTTGAATTTGAGTTGCTACAACCACACTCAACGTTTCAGGTTGTGCAACACCGTGAATTTCTGAAAGTGCCGATTTTTTATTTGGTGTTTTCAAAAGATAATTGCTTTGTGTAAAAATACAAAATTTATAGTAATAAAATCAGTAAGCGTATATTTGACATTTTGTTATCTTTACACTTCAATTTTACACTATGAATCCTGAAATAATACTTGCCCTTGAAAACATTGTAGGTTCGGCTTATATTTTTACTGATGAAGCTACTCGTAAAACGTATGGACACGACGAAACGGAAGATTTAAGTTTTCCGCCTCATGTCGTGGTGAAACCTGCCAATACGGAAGAAGTTGCGCAAATTTTAAGAGTTTCGAACACGTATAAAATTCCGACAACACCAATTGGTGCACGTACGGGATTAAGTGGCGGCGCCTTATCGATTTATGGTGGCATTGGAATTTCAATGGAACGATTTAATCAAATCATTGAAATTGATGAACTAAACCTACAAGTTACAACTCAACCTGGTGTAATTACGCAAGTTTTACGTGAAGCTGTTGCCGAAAAAGGGTTGTTTTATCCCGTAGATCCAAGCAGTATGGGAAGTTGTTATATTGGTGGAAACATTGCTGAAAATTCTGGTGGCGCGAGAGCTTTGAAATATGGCGTTACGAAAGATTATGTGCTAAATTTAGAAGTTGTTTTACCGACAGGTGATATTATTTGGACAGGCGCTAATACCTTGAAAAACTCAACAGGTTACAATCTTACGCAATTGATGGTTGGTAGTGAAGGAACTTTAGGTATTGTGACTAAAATTGTATTGAAATTATTACCTCAAAATAAACACAACGTTCTACTTTTAGTTCCATTTTATAAAGCGGAGCAAGCTTGTGAAGCAGTTTCAGCAATTTTTAGAGCAGGAATTATTCCAAGTGCTATAGAGTTTATGGAACGCGATGCGATTGATTGGACATTGAAATTTGTCGATGGGTTGAATGTGGAAGTCAAAGACAACGTTCAAGCGCATTTGTTGATTGAAGTAGATGGCAATTATCCAGAAATTTTGATGCAAGAAGCCGAACAAATTTTGGCAGTAGTAGAACAATTTGAAATCGACGAAGTATTATTTGCCGATACCGAGGAACAAAAAAATGCGCTTTGGAAAATGCGTCGTTCTGTGGCGGAAGCGGTAAAGGCGAATTCCATTTATAAAGAAGAGGATACCGTTGTTCCAAGATATGAATTGCCTAAATTATTAAAAGGCATCAAAGAAATTGGTTTAAAATATGGTTTTCAATCCGTTTGTTATGGACATGCGGGCGACGGTAATTTACACGTAAACATCATCAAAGGCAACATGACCGATGACAATTGGAAAACCGAAGTACCAAAAGGGATTCGTGAAATTTTTGAATTAACAGTTGGTTTAAAAGGAACACTTTCTGGTGAACATGGTATTGGTCTAGTTCAAAAAAACTACATGGATATTGCGTTTTCAAAAGTACATTTGGAATTAATGGAACGCATCAAAGCGATTTTTGACCCTAATAATGTGTTGAATCCAGGGAAGATATTTCCTGATGGGAATGATTAATTCAACTACTTATTCAAAAACTCCACCAAACTCGCATCCGCATTTTTAAACGTTGGAACTTGTTCATCAATCCTTGCCACGCGCTTTTTGTTTAATTTTAGAGTAATATCAGCTTCGGTTGTAAATAACAAAGCGGACAAAAATGGATTGTTGATGTACGGAATTAACTCAACTTCTAAATCGTCTAATTTGCAGATTTTCACTAATTCTTGCTTTTCTGTCGTGTAAATTTTATACGTCATAGACAATTTTAAGATATTGTCTTCTACGATGGTTTTTACGTAAATATTTTGTAATTCGGGTTTCCCAACGGTTTTAGCTAGTGTTAATTTCGCAAAAGTACCTTCTGCGATACTTGCTCTAACTTGGTTGAAAAACTCGGTATAGGTGATGTTATTTTCGTTCATGTTATAATCCTAAAGCTTTTACAATTTTCTCATTAAAAATCATAGAAAACATTTTATTCTCTTTGTCTTTATTTAAAAACTTCCATTTATTTTTAGTCAAATCATCAGCAACAGCAATCAATGTAGAACGCATTTCTATTCGAAAGGTGTTGGTTAATTTATCATACGATACTTTATCAGCTCCCATCGAACTTTTAAAAATATCTATCATAGATTCCGCATCTTCCATGGGCTGTTTAAATTTCATAGCCATCACATTATTATAATTAACCATGCAAAACGATTTACCTTCTATTTTTTTGATTTCTCCATACGAAAAATCAGGTTCAACTTCTACTAATTTGATTGAAAATTGTTCGTTCTCCATCATTTGACCAAACATGGTTTTCATTTGCTCTTGCGAAACAATATCAAATACTTTTGGATAAGTAGTTTCAAAAATATCTTCAAAATTCATATTAACACTAGCCTTGTATGACTTAAGTGCTTCTGCTTTTAAAGAGGCTATGTCTTGCGCCAACAGTGAAATAGTTTGAAAAAGGAATAATGTTAAGAATACAATTTTAGCTTTCATTTGACTTTGTTTTAATTTTATCAAAGATAATTACTTTAATGGAATAATTAAATTGGATTATAAATAATCGTATGACTAAATTGTCAGGTTACTGAAACAACTTCTTAAATCTAGTTATTTTGAGATTATTTAAATTAAAGAATGAAAAATTAAGCAAGATTTAAAAATCAGAATTAATTTCATGAAAACTTATGCTTACATTTGGGTAACTTAATAACTATATTATGGAAACTCGAAACTATTCAAAAGTATACAGAATTCTACATTGGCTAATTGCCATTACATTTATCTTGTTGTTGCTGACTATTTTTTTACGCAAAACATGGATGGAAAAAAACCATGTGGCTGGAATAATTCAGGATTTTTTAGCGGATAATGGACATACCGCTTTATCGGAAGACGAGGCCATTTTGTTAGCTAAAAAAATCAGAAAACCGATGTGGAATTGGCATATCTATTTTGGTTATGTATTAACCGGATTGTACTGCATTCGTTTGGCTGTACCATTTTTTGGAGAAATGAAGTTTTCTTCTCCTTTTAAAGCAGAATTAGACTCGAAAACCAAATTTCAATTTTGGGTTTATCTTGTATTTTATGTATGTACTGCTATTTCGTTAATAACGGGTTTGTTTATTGAGTTTGGCCCTAAAAATTTAAAAGACCCAATGGAAGAAATACATGTTCTTTCGTTGTACTATTTACTTGGATTTATGGTGTTGCATTTTGGAGGTGTTTTACTTGCCGAATGTACCACTCAAAAAGGATTG
>JBIKZB010000200.1:0-3973 GCA_044354955.1 Flavobacterium sp.
TGGAATTGCTGCGATTCTTCCTAATCCAAGGAAATATAAAGCTTCCAATTCATCTTCTTATATTAACCGAAGAAAAGCGAGAATTTCAAGAGAAATATCATTTGTTAAATTAGACTATTAAACAGCAAGACTATTGAAAAAAACGATATTTATCACGGGAGCTTCTGGTGGAATTGGTAAAGAAACAACATTGTATTTTGCAAAAAATGGATGGACGGTTATTGCTACTATGATTTCGATTGATTTAGCGGATGATTTAGCAACAACTCCAAATGTATTTTGCTATGAATTGGACGTAACTTCAACGGAAAGTATAACTAATGCAAAAGCAACAATTTTAAGCGAACACAAAACTATTAATGTTGTTTTAAACAATGCTGGCTTAGGTTATAGAAGTTTTGTAGAGTTATCTGAAGACAACAAAATTGACAATATTGTTAATGTTAATTGGTTAGGTGCTGTTAAAGTTTGTAGAGCTTTTATCCCAGTATTTAGAGAACAAAATTTCGGACAATTTATCACAATTTCTTCAATTGCAGGTTTAGTTAACTTGCCATTGGGTAGTTTTTATCATTCAACAAAACAAGCGATTGAAAGTTTTTCGGAATGTATGGCGTATGAACTTCTCGATTTTAATATCAGCGTAAGTACCGTTCAATTTGGAAATGCACCTACTTCTTTTCAATCTAATGTTACTAAATGTAACGGAACGAAAATTGAATCTTATAATAGGTTAATGGATAAAGTGACTTCCATCTTACATAAAAAAACAAAGAAAAACACGAATCTTACTCCTGTTATTACTAAAACATTATTCAATATTGCTGAAAACCCAAATAAAAATTTCAAAAGATACACCATTGGTTTCGATGCTAATTTAATGAGTTCACTTAGACGTTTTTTGGGTTATCAATTGTTCAATTGTCTAATTAGAAAATACATCCTGAAATAATTTTCAATTTTCAGTAACTTTTGTTTTTTGCGAGCGACATATTTATAAAATAAAAAATTATGCAAGCACACGAAATAGATTACCATATTTATGGTGAAGAAATGCAATATGTGGAAATTGAATTGGATCCACAAGAAGTAGTTATAGCCGAAGCCGGAAGTTTTATGATGATGGAAAACGGCATTAAAATGGAAACCATTTTTGGCGATGGAAGTCAAGAGCAACAAGCCGGAATTTTTGGAAAATTATTATCTGCTGGGAAACGCGTTTTAACTGGTGAAAGTTTATTCATGACGGCCTATCAAAATTTAGACATGGGTAAACGTAAAGTGTCTTTTGCCTCTCCATATCCAGGTAAAATTGTTCCTATTGATTTGCAACAATTTGGCGGGAAATTTATTTGCCAAAAAGATTCGTTTTTATGTGCTGCCAAAGGTGTTTCAGTTGGAATTGAATTTTCTAGGAAATTAGGAACAGGTTTGTTTGGAGGTGAAGGTTTCATTATGCAAAAGATAGAAGGAGATGGAATGGCGTTTGTGCATTCAGGTGGAACTTTGGCTAGAAAAGAATTACAAGCAGGAGAATTGTTAAGAGTAGATACAGGCTGTTTAGTTGGATTTACCAAAGATGTAGATTATGATATTGAATTTGTTGGGGGAATTAAAAACACAATCTTTGGAGGAGAAGGGATTTTCTTTGCTACATTGCGTGGTCCTGGAATTGTTTACATTCAATCGTTGCCTTTTACTCGTTTAGCAGATAGAATTATTGCATCGGCACCAAAAGCTGGCGGAAGTGGAAGAGAAGAAGGAAGCCTTTTAGGTGGATTAGGTAGAATGTTAGATGGTGATAATAGATTTTAAAAGATAATAAAATGTAAAAATCCCGCAAACTTCAGTTTGCGGGATTTTTTTGAATAATTTATTTAAATTTTTTTAACTCTTTAACACCCATATTGTAAAGTGTAAATACTTGCATATCCACATTTTCTTGAATGGTAGCCGCCACCGATTTTCCAGATCCGTGACCTGCATTTACATCAATACGAATTAAAACTGGATTGTCACCCGCTTGTTTTGCTTGCAATTCTGCTGCAAATTTAAAGCTGTGTGCTGGAACTACTCGGTCATCGTGATCTCCAGTAGTTACCATGGTAGCTGGATATTTTGTACCTGTTTTTACATTGTGAACTTGTGAATATCCTTTGATGTATTCAAACATTTCTTTACTTTGTTCAGAAGTTCCATAATCGTATGCCCAACCAGCTCCAGCGGTAAAAGTATGATATCGTAACATATCTAAAACACCAACTGCCGGTAATGCCACTTTTACTAAATCTGGACGCTGTGTCATAACAGCCCCAACTAATAACCCTCCATTTGAACCTCCTTTTATCGCTAAATAATCAGATGAGGTATATTTCTCATTAATCAAATATTCGGCTGCAGCAATGAAATCATCAAAAACGTTCTGTTTTTTTAATTGCGTTCCTGCATCGTGCCATTTTTTACCATATTCACCACCACCGCGTAAATTCGCAACAGCGTAAACTCCTCCATTTTCTAACCAAACTGCATTGGAAATACTAAAAGCAGGTGTTAAACTCACATTAAATCCGCCATAACCATATAAAATTGTTGGATTTTGTCCGTTTAATTTTGTTCCTTTTTTATACGTGATAATCATCGGAACTTTTGTACCGTCTTTTGAAGTGTAAAACACTTGTTTTGACTCGTAATCTGCCGAATTAAAATCAACTTTTGGTTTTTGATAAATTGCTGATTTTCCTGTTTTTGGGTCGAATGTATAGGTAGTTCCTGGTGTTACATAATTGGTAAACGAAAAATAAAGTGTAGTTTCTTTTTCTTTTCCACCAAAACCACCAGCAGTTCCTACAACTGGCAATTGAATATCACGTACTAATTTTCCGTTGTAATCATATTGTTTAATAAACGAAACAGCATCTTTCATATAACTTGCAAAAATGAATCCACTACCCGTGTTTGGCGACAATACATTTTCGGTTTCAGCAATGCAATCTTTCCAATTTTCTTTTGCTGGATTGGATAAGTCAAAAGTTACCACGCGTTTGTTTGGCGCTTTGTAATTAGTAACCAAATAAATTTTAGAACCTTTATTATCTAAAACATCATTGTCGTTTTCGTAAGTATCAATTAACGTTACAATTTTACCATTTGGTTTCGATAAATCTAAATAGTACAACTCGTTTCCTGAAGTTGAATTTGCAGCGGTAATAAATAAGTATTTTTCATCTTCAGAAACACCACCACCTACATATCTTCTTTTAATATCGCCACCAAAAACCAATTTATCCGTTTTTTGAGCCGAGTTTAATTTGTGATAGTATAATTTATGTTGGTCTGTTTTTGCAGATAATTCACTTCCAACAGGTTTGTCGTAGCTTGAATAATAAAAACCTTCGTTTTTGTACCAGGAAACACCACTAAACTTCACATCCACAATCGTATCGCCAATAATTTTTCTGGTTTTAGCTTCCATCACAATTACTTTTCTCCAATCGCTTCCGCCTTCTGAAATAGAATAGGCAACTAAACTTCCGTCTTTACTGAAATTCAATCCCCCTAACGAAGTGGTTCCATCTTTTGAGAACGTGTTTGGATTTAAAAAGATTTCTTCTTTTCCGGCTTTATCTTTTCGGTATAAAACGGATTGATTTTGAAGGCCGTTGTTTTTGTAATAATACGTAAAATCACCTTCTTTAAATGGAGCTGAAATTTTTTCATAATTCCATAATTGTTCCATTCTTGTTTTTAGCTTATTTCTGTATGGAATTTGCTCTAAATATCCATAAGTAACTACGTTTTGAGCTTTTACCCATGATTCGGTTTCAGCGCTTCTGTCGTCTTCTAACCAACGATATGGGTCGTTAATTTTTACATCAAAATACGAGTCAACTTGTTCGCTTTTTTTTGTTTCAGGATAATTGATTTTTGTTTGTGCGTTCATAAAAAGTGTACAAACAATAGCCTATATTGTTAT
>JBIKZB010000201.1:0-3908 GCA_044354955.1 Flavobacterium sp.
GAAGATAATTCAATTCCCGAATTAATTAATTCAGAAGTTTTACTAGATACTTCTTCAATTCGTTTCATTAATTCTGGATTCTTTTTAGCCGAAAATGAAATCGTTTGGGTAGCTTCATACCCGTCAAAAACTTGTTCGTATTTTGTTTGGTAAGCTACTTCTGAATTTTCAGTTCTAACTTCTCTAAAACGCTTGTTGAACTGTACCGCTCCAAATGTAAATTCGTCTTTCTTAAAACCTTTGCCCAAAAAGAAATCCGATACAATTGTTTGATCAGAAATCATTTTATTGTATGCTTCTTTGATATCAAAACTTTTAGTTGTAAAACTTCCCGACCATAAAATTTCATCAGAAACAAAATCTTTGGTTCCTAATCCAATTACGGAAATAGTATCTAAGTTTTCATTGCGATTTTTAAATGCCGAACCTAAAATAAATGCGGTGCTAATTATTGAAACGCCAATAATTAAAGTTGATTTTAATCTGTTTTCCATAACTTGTTTAGAAATTAGTTTGTTTTATAATGCAACATCAAAAGGTATACCAAGTTATAAAATTTTAGGCCACATTGAAAACTATCTTTTGTTTTTAAAAAAAGCTTTCATCAAATCGCTGCATTCTTTTTCTAAAACTCCTGAAACGACTTGAGTTTTTGGATGTAATTGCGTTCCCATTTTTTGAAAACCTCTATTTTCATCGGAAGCACCAAAAACAATTTTTGAAATTTGTGACCAATACAAAGCGCCTGCACACATTTGGCAAGGTTCTAACGTAACATATAAATTACAATCTTTTAAATATTTTCCACCAATGAAGTTGGCAGCGCTTGTTATGGCTTGCATTTCGGCGTGAGCGGTCACATCGTGCAATAATTCGGTTAAATTATGTGTGCGAGCAATGACTTTATTATCGATAACAATAACAGCTCCAACAGGAATTTCGCCTTTTTCAAAAGCTACTTCGGCTTCCTGTAAGGCTTTCTTCATAAAATATTCGTCGGTAAAAATATTCTTCATAAGTACAAAAATACGATAACCAATTCTTACTTTTGTCCTGTAATGGAAAATTTGCTTTCAAAAATTAACAATCCTATCGATTTAAGGAAACTTCCTGAAAATCAACTGCCTCAATTAGCCAAAGAATTGAGAGACTTTATCATTGATATTGTTTCGAAAAAAGAAGGGCATTTGGGAGCAAGTTTAGGTGTTGTAGAATTAACGATTGCACTGCATTATGTTTTCAATACACCAGAAGATTTATTGGTTTGGGATGTAGGCCATCAAGCTTACGGACATAAAATCCTAACAGAAAGACGCGACATTTTTCATACGAACAGAGAATTAAACGGAATTTCAGGTTTTCCAAAGCGAAGTGAGAGTGTTTATGATACATTTGGTGTTGGTCATTCCTCCACTTCGATTTCGGCTGCTTTAGGGATGGCGTTGGCTTCACAATTAAAAGGAGAAATTGAAAAACAACACATTGCAGTAATTGGCGACGCTTCCATTGCAAGTGGAATGGCTTTTGAAGGATTAAATCATGCGGGTGTTACAGATGCAAATTTATTGGTAATTTTGAACGATAACGCCATTGGAATTGATCCAAGTATTGGTGCTTTGAAAAATTATTTGACAGCAGTAAAAGAAGGGAAAAATCCGAAACAAAATAACATCATCAAATCCTTGAATTTTGATTATTCGGGTCCAATTGATGGGCATGATTTGCCAAAATTGATTTCCGAATTAGAACGATTAAAATCGGTTAAAGGTCCAAAATTCTTGCATGCAATTACCACCAAAGGCAAAGGATTACAATTGGCGGAAGAAGACCAAGTAAAATACCATGCGCCAGGAAAATTTGATGCTGAAACCGGAAAAATTCATCCAAAAGATGAATCGCATTTACCTCCAAAATTTCAAGATGTTTTCGGACATACATTAGTCGAATTAGCGAAGCAAAACGAAAAAATCATTGGAATAACTCCGGCAATGCCATCAGGAAGTTCTATGAAATATATGATGGAAGCTTTTCCAAAACGCGCAATCGACGTTGGAATTGCAGAACAACACGCTGTTACTCTAGCTGCCGGAATGGCAACACAAGGAATGGTGGTTTTTTGTAATATTTATTCTACTTTTTTACAACGTGCTTATGACCAAGTAATTCATGATGTGGCTTTGCAGAATTTACCTGTTATTTTTTGTTTGGATAGAGCAGGTTTAGTAGGTGAAGATGGCGCTACCCATCATGGCGTTTTTGATATGGCGTATTTGAATTGTATTCCGAATTTAATTATTGCCGCACCAAAAGATGAAATGGAATTACGAAATATTATGTTTACCGCTTCAGAAGGATTAAATCATCCGATTGCAATTCGCTATCCTAGAGGAAGAGGCGAAAACGTAAATTGGGAACAACCTTTTGAGAAGATTCAAATTGGAAAGATAAAAGAGCTTAAAAAAGGAATTAAAGTAGCTGTTTTGTCTACTGGAACCATTGGAAATAATGTAACGAAAGCTTTAAATGAGGTTGAAAACCCAAGTTTATTTTCGCATTTTCATTTTTCATTTATAAAACCATTGGATTTAGAAGCTGTGAAATCAATTATAAATTCTCACGACCACATTATAACTATTGAAGACGGAGTGATTATAGGTGGTTTTGGAGAACAAATTAGTGTCATTATTGCAACAAATAATTTAAATAAATCCATCATCCATCTCGGAGTTCCCGATTCTTTTGTAGAACATGGAACGGTTTTTGAGTTACAACAACTTTGCAAAATCGACGTTATTAACCTCATACAATTATTAAATACATTTTAGTATGCTTAAAAAAATCTCTTTATTCGGATTATTATTTTTTGTTTATCAATCTAATTTCGGTCAGTTAATTAATACTGAATTGCCAGATACTATTTCGTATTGGTCTAAAGAAAATAAAGTGGGTTTAGATATTTCTCAAATTACTTTTGTGAATTGGAATGCAGGAGGTAATAATTCCATTTCTGGTCTTGTCAAAGGACAATTTATTCGTACGTATACAAAAGATAATATTCATTGGAAAAATGAATTGATAATGCGTTACGGAATTAACAAACAAGAAAGTCAAGAAGTTAGAAAGACAGATGATCAATTTGCCTTTAATTCTACCTTTGGCTATAAAAGAGATACAATTTCAAATTGGTATTATGCGGGAAAATTTAATTTTAACACCCAGTTTGCCAATGGTTATGCTTATCCAAATGTTGATTTAGCTATTTCAAGACCTTTTGCTCCTGCTTATACCTTTTTAGGTATTGGGGCTGAATATTCTAGAAAAGATTTAAACTTAAATTTCTACTTATCACCACTAACACAAAAAACAACCATGGTTTTTGATCAAAGATTAGCCAATCAAGGAGCTTTTGGTGTAGAAAAAGCGGTTTATGATGAATTTGGGACTTTGATACGAGAAGGTAAAAATATTAGAAATGAAACGGGTATTTTAGTTACAAATCAATGGAAGAGAGAGATTTTTGAGAACATTAATTTTGAAAATAGAATTGCTTTATATACAGATTATATTAATAATTTTGGGAATATTGATATAGATTGGCAAATTCAGTTAGATTTAACGGTAAACCAATATGTAAAAGCAAACATAGGAACGCATCTTGTTTATGATGATGATATAAAATCGAAACAAGAGGAGGGTGGAGTTCAGGTTGTAAAAGGGCCAAAGATTCAATTGAAACAATTACTAGGCTTAGGGGTTGTTTATCAATTTTAGTAAAATTATTTTGTTTTTTGTTTGATATATATATACGAATATCTATATTTGCACTCCAATTATCGCGGGTATGGTGAAATTGGTAGACACGCCAGACTTAGGATCTGGTGCCGCAAGGTGTGAAGGTTCGAGTCCTT
>JBIKZB010000017.1:0-13331 GCA_044354955.1 Flavobacterium sp.
CAAGAATTGAACTCTTTGCTACAAAGTAAATAATTAATCTATAGGCTTTTTTCTCGATTTAATTGCTTTCATGATTAATGGAAATGAGGTAACTGCAATTAAAATCAGAATGATTTTTTCGATATGCTTCTTTAAATCAATTCCAAATTCTTCATTAAACAATCCATATAAATAATGTCCCGCAAAGACTAAAAGAAACGACCACAAAAGCGAACTCAATACATTATAAAACATAAATTTGCTTTTTTGCATGTGTACAATTCCAGCAATAATAGGCACGAAAGTTCTCACAATAGGTAAAAAACGAGCAAAAATGATAGCTTTTCCACCGTGCTTTTCAAAAAATGCTTGCGACTCGTATAAATATTTCTTCTTAAAAAAGAAACTATCTTCTTTATTGTATAAAAACTGTCCACTTTTTGAACCAAACCAGTAACCAAAGATATTTCCTAAAGTAGCCGCTGCGGCAATTAATAAAGCCAGTATAGTGACATTTGACAAATCACTTGGAATCATGAAAAATGTTTCTACTAATTCGCGACTATAAATTCCAGAAAGGAATAAAAGGCTATCGCCTGGTAAAAAGAAACCAGCAAATAAACCAGTTTCGGCAAAAACGATGAACAATACCATATAAATTCCGATGGGCACACCACCAATTTCCATAGTAATATAGAATTCAGGATTAAAAAGTTTTGTCCAATGAAAATTATCCATGTTGCTCTTCTGATTTAGATTCCCATTTATCAATTGCAGCAGTTGACAATGCGTTTCCTAAAACATTCGTCATACTTCTTGCCATGTCACAAAAATGGTCAATTGGTAAAATTAATGCAATTCCTTCAGGCGGAATACCAAACATAGCACAGGTAGCTACGACTACAATTAATGAAGCTCTTGGCACACCTGCCACACCTTTACTCGTTAGCATTAACACCAATAGCATTGTTAATTGTTCACCCAAAGACATATCGATACCATATACTTGTGCGATGAAAATACTAGCAAATGTCATGTACATCATACTTCCATCAAGGTTAAAAGAATAACCTAATGGCAAAGTAAACGAAACAATTTTTGGTTGACATCCAAAACGTTCTAACTCTTCAACCATTTTAGGAAACACCGCTTCACTACTAGTGGTTGAAAAAGCAATTAATAACGGACTCTTAATTCGTTCCAACAATACAAATAAACGTTTTCCCAATATTAAATAACCCACAGTAAGTAGTATCACCCAAAGCACTAAAATCCCTACAAAAAAGGCTCCTAAGTATTTAGCATATAAGGTAAAAACTTCAAATCCGTGTTTGGCAATAGCACTTGCTACCGCACCTAAAACACCTAATGGCGCTGTCCACATGATATAGGTCACCATTTTTAAAATCACATGCGACACAGTATCTAATAATTTTAAAACTGGTTTTGCTTCTTTTTTTGAAAAAGCGGCTAAAGCCACACCAAATAAAATGGAAAAAATTACAATTTGTAAAATTTCATTCGTAGCTAAGGCTTCAAATAAACTCTTTGGAATAACGTGTTTTACAAACTCATCTAACGAAAATCCCTTGGAGTTTTCTAACAATTCGGAAGCACTTGTAGTATCTTCTAATTTAATTGTGGTTCCTTTTCCAGGTGCAAAAAAGTTTACTAAAACCATTCCTAACAACAACGAAATTAAAGACGCAGAGATGAACCAAGCCATTGCTTTACCTCCTACTCGGCCCACCATTTTCATATCGCCCATTTTGGCAATTCCAACTACTAACGTGGAAAAAACCAATGGCGCAATAATCATTTGAACTAATCTGATAAATATGGTACCCAATAGCTTGATGTTTTTAGAAAAAACGTCTATTGAATCAGGCATTTGATAATGCACAATTCCGCCAAGAATAATTCCAATAAAAAGCGAAACAATGATTAATATAAATAGTTTATTATTCTTCACGGTACTATATATTTTAGTTTGTGAAAATAAGTATATTTTTTTAAAAAAGAACTACATTTAGCATCGTTTTAAATTTAATAAGTATGAAAAAATACATTTTTCTCGTTTTCAGCATGATAACCATGAGTACATTAGCACAACAAAACCTAACTCCCGAAACCTTATGGCAATTAGGTAGAGTAACTCCATTAGGAATTTCAAAAGATGGAAAACTATTAATTTACAAAGTAGGAACGCCTTCTATCGAAGAAAATAAAATCAATTCGAAATATTACTCTGTGCCGGTTGGCGGAGGGAATGCAAGTTTATTAGAAAAAATTGACGGCTTAATTGCCGATAAAAGTATTTCGCCAAATGGTCAGGAATACATCAGTGTTGAACAAGTAAAAGTAGAGAAAGTATTGGGTTCAGATTTGTATCCTAAATTGTCAAAAACTACTGCTCAAGTCTATACAGGTTTAGATTATCGTCATTGGGATACTTGGAATGATGGTACACACAACCATTTATTTGTAGGATTGCTTGCTAAAGAAAATGAAAAAGTTTTAGCTCCGATTGATATTATGCCAAACGAACCTTATGATTCCCCTCAAAAACCTTTTGGTGGTGATGAAGATTATGTTTGGTCACCTGATGGGACAAAAATCATCTACGTTTGTAAAAAGAAAGCGGGAACTGCTTATGCAACAAGCACCAACACCGATTTATACGAATACGATCTAGCTACAAAAACTACAAAAAACCTTACCGAAGGTAATTTAGGTTACGATACGCATCCAATTTTTTCTCCAAAAGGTGATTTATCTTGGTTACAAATGAAACGCGATGGTTTTGAAGCGGATAAAAACGACATTATTGTTCGTCATAGAGGATTAGATATTAATTTAACTGCTGGTTGGGATGGAACAGTAGATAGTTTTACATGGAGTAACGATGGAAAAAAAGTATACTTCATTGCGCCAATTAAAGGAACGAAACAACTTTTTGAAGTAAACTTTCCAGGTTTAACAAAAATTGCGGTGCGTGTAACTCAATTAACCGATGGAGATTTTGATGTGAATGCCATTGTTGGTTTTTCAGGAACTTCGGTTTTATTAACTAGAAATGACATGAATCGTGCGCCAGAAGTATATTCATATGATTTGGCTAAGAAAACTTGGAAACAAATTACCAAAGTTAATGATGAAGCTTATGCTAAAATTAGCGCTTGTAAAACAGAAAAGCGTTGGGTTACGACTACCGATGGTAAAAAGATGTTGGTTTGGGTTATTTTACCTCCAAACTTCGATAAAACTAAAAAATATCCAGCACTATTATACTGTCAAGGCGGACCACAAAGTGCGTTGACACAATCGTATTCTTTCCGTTGGAATTTCCAATTAATGGCTTCGCAAGGTTATATTATTGTGGCACCCAACCGAAGAGGAATGCCTGGACACGGAACGGCTTGGAACGAACAAATCTCAGGAGATTGGGGCGGACAAGTTATGGATGATTACTTAGCGGCAATTGACGATGTAGCAAAAGAATCGTACGTAGATAAAACACGTTTAGGTGCTGTTGGCGCTAGTTACGGAGGTTATTCAGTATTTCAATTAGCTGGAATTCACAAAAATCGTTTCAAAACCTTCATTTCTCATTGTGGAATTTTTAATACAGAAAGCATGTATGGAACTACGGAGGAAGTTTTCTTTACGAATTGGGATTCAGGTGGTGCTTATTGGGAAAAAGATAATGCAAAAGCACAAAAAACGTATAACGAATTCAACCCAATTAAATTAATCAATAACTGGAATACTCCGATTTTAATTATCCAAGGCGGAAAAGATTACCGCGTGCCAATTGGACAAGGACAAGAAGCCTTTCAAGCAGCGCAATTAAAAGGAATTAAAAGTAAATTCTTATTGTTTCCTGATGAAAACCATTGGGTATTAAAACCTCAAAATGCTTTAGTTTGGCAAAAAGAATTTTTTGGTTGGTTGAAAGAGACGCTTTAAAATTTCATGCGAAAGTTCAAAAAATTAATTAAAAGTTTAGGATAAAAAAAGCGATTTCAATTTGAAATCGCTTTTTTAGTTTTTATTCTTGAGGGTCTTTCATTACAAAAGATTCCATGAATTTTGTAGTGTAGTTTCCAGCCACATAATCTGGTTCGTCCATTAATTGTCTGTGGAATGGAATAGTGGTTTTGATTCCTTCGATTACGAACTCATCTAAAGCACGCTTCATTTTATTGATTGCCTCTTCTCTTGTTTGAGCAGTTGTAATCAACTTAGCAATCATAGAGTCATAATTTGGCGGAATTGTGTATCCAGCATAAACGTGTGTATCTAAACGCACTCCGTGTCCTCCTGGCGCGTGTAAAACCGTGATTTTACCTGGCGAAGGGCGGAAATCGTTATATGGATCTTCAGCGTTAATACGACATTCTATTGAGTGTAATTGTGGGAAATAATTTTTACCTGAAATTGGAATACCAGCAGCAACCATAATTTGCTCACGAATTAAATCGTAATCAATTACTTGTTCTGTAATAGGGTGTTCTACTTGAATACGTGTATTCATTTCCATAAAGTAGAAATTTCTGTGTTTATCCACTAAGAATTCCACAGTTCCTGCTCCTTCGTATTTAATATATTCTGCTGCTTTAACAGCTGCAGTACCCATTGCTTCACGTAACTCGTCTGTCATAAAAGGTGAAGGAGTTTCCTCTGTCAATTTTTGGTGACGACGTTGTACTGAACAATCTCTTTCTGATAAATGACAAGCTTTTCCGTATGAATCACCTACTACTTGAATTTCGATATGACGTGGTTCTTCGATTAATTTTTCTAAGTACATGCCATCATTACCAAAAGCTGCAGCCGACTCTTGACGAGCACCTTCCCATGCTTTTAATAAATCTTCTTTTCTCCAAACAGCACGCATTCCTTTTCCACCACCACCAGCAGTTGCTTTAAGCATAACCGGGTAACCAAATTCATCTGCTAATTTTTCAGCTTCTTCATATGATTCTAAAATCCCTACTGAACCAGGCACACAAGGCACCCCTGCTTCAATCATGGTTGATTTTGCTGATGCTTTGTCACCCATACGGTCAATCATTTCTGGAGAAGCTCCAATGAATTTAATACCGTGTTCTTGACAAATTTTAGAAAACTTAGCATTTTCAGATAAGAATCCGTATCCTGGGTGAATAGCATCTGCATTTGTAATTTCTGCAGCCGCTATAATATTTGACATTTTCAAGTAAGAATCTTTACTTGGTGCAGGCCCTATACAAACCGCTTCATCAGCAAACTTTACGTGCAAACTTTCAGCGTCAACAGTTGAATATACGGCAACGGTTTTGATGCCCATTTCTCTACAAGTTCTAATTACACGAAGTGCAATTTCCCCTCTATTGGCAATTAATATTTTTTTAAACATGTTTTTTAATTAGATAATTAGACAATGTGTCAATTAGACAATTATAAAGATAGACGTTCTACCTTCTTGTCATCCTGAGCTACGTCGAAGAGCTAACTTCTAACTTATTAAGACGGATCAACTAAGAATAATGGTTGATCGAATTCAACTGGAGAAGAATCATCTACTAAAATTTTCACGATTTTTCCTGAAACTTCTGATTCGATTTCGTTGAATAATTTCATTGCTTCAATCACACAAAGAACATCTCCTTTTCCAATAGTTGTACCTACTTCTACAAACATAGGTTTGTCTGGTGCTGGTTTTCTATAGAAAGTTCCTATAATTGGCGATTTAACAGTAATGTATTTAGCATTATCATCAGAAGCTGGTGCAGCAATTGCGTCAGAAACTACAGGCGCTGCTGCTACTTGCGGAGCGGCCATTTGAGGTGCAGCTTGCATTGGCATTTGTTGAACATAAGTAGTAGTACTTTCTGTTCCTTCAGTCGTAGTTTTTATGGTGATTTTAAAATCGTCCATTTCTAATTTAACTTCTGTAGCGCCCGATTTGGCTACAAATTTGATTAGGTTTTGAATCTCTCTAATATCCATAATATTTGATTTAGTTTAGTTTGTTTTTATTTTGTGTAAGCCCATTTTAAATAAATAGCACCCCATGTGAATCCTCCACCAAAAGCAGCAAAAATAAGATTATCTCCTTTTTTTAACTGGTTTTCAAAATCTGATAGTAATAAAGGAAGGGTTGCTGAAGTGGTATTTCCATATTTTTGAATGTTAATCAAGACTTTAGATTCGTCTAATTCCATTCGGTTTGCGGTAGCATCAATAATTCTTCTATTTGCTTGATGTGCGACTAACCAATTCACATCATCGTGAGACAAGTTGTTGCGTTGCATGATTTTCTCACTCACATCAGCCATTCCAGAAACTGCGTATTTAAATACGGTTTTTCCGTCTTGAAAAACAAAATGTTGTTTATTTTTCAAAGTTTCTTCTGAAGGAGGTAAAATAGAACCACCCGCTTCAATTTTTAAGAACTCTCTTCCGATTCCATCACTTTTTAGAATTTCATCTTGAAGACCTAATCCTTCTGTATTTGGTTCAAACAATACAGCTCCTGCTCCATCACCAAAGATGATACAAGTAGCTCTGTCTGTATAATCAATAATTGATGACATTTTATCGGCACCAATTAATAAAACTTTTTTGTATCTTCCAGATGCAATATAAGCTGCTGCGGTTGACATTCCGAATAGAAAACTTGAACAAGCAGCTTGTAAATCATAAGCAAAAGCATTTGTTGCTCCTATTTCAGTTGCCACATAAACTCCAGTAGAAGCTACTGGCATGTCTGGTGTTGCCGTTGCCATAATCACTAAATCAATTTCTTTGGGATCTAAATTGGCTTTCTCTAATAAGTTTTGAGCGGCTTTTATTGCCATAAAAGAAGTACCTTTTCCTTCTTCTTTCAACAATCTTCTTTCTTTAATTCCGGTACGACTGGTAATCCATTCGTCATTAGTATCTACTAATGTTTCCAATACTTCATTCGACAGAACAAAGTCGGGAACATAAGAACCTACTGCCGTAATTGCTGCTGTTATTTTATTCATCTTCGATTAATTTTTCTTTCTGAAATTTTAAGGTTCAAAAAGTGGTGGAAATTACAAAAAAAATTTCAAACGAATCCTATTCACTTTTACAAATTATAGTGTGAATGGGTACTTAACAAAAAAACTCTCACAATGTGAGAGTTTTCTCTATTTTTTCTCTGATGCAATTAAGCTACTGCTTCATTTTTATCAATTACAACTTGACCTCTGTAGTACATTTTACCTTCGTGCCAGTAAGCTCTGTGGTATAAGTGTGCTTCACCAGTAATTGGACATGTAGCGATTTGAGCTACTGTCGCTTTGTAATGTGTTCTTCTTTTATCTCTTCTTGTAGACGACTGTCTTCTCTTAGGATGTGCCATTGTTCTATTTTATTTATCCGTTAATAGTTTTTTTAAATTCTCCCATCTAGGGTCAATATCATTATTTTGTTGTTCTTCTTGCTTGTTTTCTTTTGGAGAAAGCGATTCTAATTTTTCAATTACATCTGATAGCGAACCATCTTTAACGCCTGGATGCACTCTTCGTAATGGAACTGACAATATAATTGATTCATAAATATATTGCGCCACATTAACTTGAAATTCACCGTGAGGCAAAATGAGCAACTCCTCATTTTCATCGTTAAATGCATCTCCAAACTTAACTAGAAGTTTTAATTTTCCTTTAATTGGCAAATCAAACTCTTCACCCGAAACATCACAAGGCACATTTACTGTTCCTTTGTGCTTGAAATCGAGTTCTAGCATAGTGCTTTTCTTTTCTAAAACAATCTCTACTTTGACCGAAACGTCGTTAAACTCATCGTATTCAAAGCTCTTAAAGAACGTATTATCTATTTGATAATCAAACTGATGCTTCCCTATTTTTAATCCCACGAATGGAATCAAATATTCTTTTAAATTGTTCATAACAACAGTTTTACCTTTTTAAAAGGTGTGCAAAGATATAAAATATTTGTAAATTCAAACCAGTTGTAAACATTTTTTTGTTTATAACTGCTTTTCTTTTGTTTTTAGAGGGTTTTTAATAAGCTCTTGATAGTCATTTCTTTTGTTATAAATATCAATTGCTAAATATACCGCCTCTTTAAATGACTCGTGATTAGCCACTCCTTTACCTGCAATTTCATAGGCTGTACCATGATCGGGAGAAGTTCTAATTTTATTCAATCCTGCGGTGTAATTCACTCCGTTACCAAATGACAAGGTTTTAAAAGGAATTAATCCCTGATCATGATAAGTTGCGATTACTGCATCATATTTTTCATATTGTGCCGAACCAAAAAATCCGTCTGCTGGAAAAGGTCCAAAAACCATATTACCAGCTTCAAATAATTTTTTTAATGTTGGCTTGATAATTTTTTCTTCTTCTTGACCTATTACACCGTTATCGCCAGAATGTGGATTCAATCCTAAAACTGCTACTTTTGGTTTTTCAATTTGAAAATCTTGCTTTAAGGTTTGAATAATCGTTTTGATTTTACTTGAAATTAATTTTTCATTCAAATGCTTTGCTACTTCATTCACTGGAACGTGGTCTGTTAACAACCCAACACGCAAATCATCATGTACCATTAACATTAAAGCATCGCCTTCCAATTCTTTATCCAAATAATCGGTATGACCAGGAAATTTAAATTCTTCTGATTGAATATTATACTTATTAATAGGTGCTGTTACCAAAACATCTACAAAACCTTCTTTTAATGCTTTAGTAGCTGCAACAAAAGATTTTATAGCGTAACTTCCCACCACATCATCATTTTTACCGAATTCCAAATTAACCCCTTCGCGCCAAACATTTAAAACATTAATTTTACCTACAACAAGCTGTTCTAATTTATCAATGCCATGAATAGCTGTATCTAATTTTAATTCTTTCTTTAAAAAAGATACAATTTTTACATTAGCAAAAATTACAGGCGTACATAATTCTAACATTCGAGTATCTTCAAATGTTTTTAAAATAACCTCGCTTCCAATACCATTTAAATCTCCAATTGAAATTCCAACAATTATATTTTCTGCTTTTTTAACCATGATAAATGTGATTTATTGCTTACTTTTGATGTGCAAATTTAGTAAAATTAAATCAGTTATGTTTACCGGAATTATAGAAACGCTCGGAATTATAAAAGTAATCGAAAAAGATCAGGAAAACCTGCACTTAACGATAGAATCTGAAATTACTCACGAATTAAAAATTGACCAAAGTGTGGCACATAATGGGATTTGTTTAACCGTTGTAAAAATTGAAAACAAGAACTACACGGTAACTGCCATAAAAGAAACGATTGATAAAACCACTATTGGAACTTGGAAGGCAGATGATGTTGTAAATTTAGAACGCGCCATGAAACTTGGTGACCGACTTGACGGACACATTGTTCAAGGACACGTAGATCAAACTGGAACGTGCACTAATATTAAAGAAGCAAATGGAAGTTGGGTTTTTACTTTTGAATACGACGCTGCTTTAAACAATATTACTATTGAAAAAGGTTCAATTACCATAAACGGAACAAGTTTAACAGTAGTAAACTCTGGATTAAACACTTTTAGTGTAGCCATTATTCCTTATACATTTGACCACACTAATTTTAACACCTTTAAAGTTGGCACAAAAGTAAATTTAGAATTTGATGTAATTGGAAAATATGTAAGTCGATTGAATGAATTGAGAAAATAAGAAAAGGCTCTTATAAAGAGCCTTTTCTTATAAATATATATTTATTAGATAAATAATACCCAGAAACTAATGCCAAAACAAATAGTATAAGTAACTCTCCATCAATTGACATTCCAGGTGGAGGCGGAGGTCCAGGCGGAGGCGGTGGCCCAACTGGTGGAGCAGCCAAAACACCCTGAGTACATAAAAGCACTACGATGGTTAATATAATTTTATTCATAATTATTCTAATTTGGGGACAAAAGCATAATTAATATTAACAATCTACCCATTTAAGGCAAACTGTCTCAAATTTAATTAAAAATGCTTAAAAAAACTTAATTTTAGTTTATTTTAAGTATTTTATTTTAAATCTAAACAATATTGTGGTCCCACCTGGGCTCGAACCAGGGACCACCTGATTATGAGTCAGGTGCTCTAACCAACTGAGCTATAGGACCTCTATTGGAAGTGCAATATTACTACTATTTTTATTTGCAAGCAAATCTTTTTTTAACTTTATATCATTTCTTGGCAAAGCTCAATCAGCACACCATTTGTACCCTTTGGATGAAGAAATGCAACTAACTTATTATCAGCTCCTTTTTTAGGAGTTTCATTCAAAACCACAAAACCTTCATTCTTTAACCGATCAATTTCTGCTAAAATATCTTGCACATCAAATGCAATATGATGAATTCCTTCTCCTTTTTTTTCTAAAAATTTAGCAATTGGGCTATTCGAATTGGTAGCTTCTAACAATTCTATTTTATTTGGACCATTCATAAAAAAAGATGTTTTAACTCCTTCACTTTCGACTTCTTCTTGTTTATATGGAGGTGTTCCAAACAACTTTTCAAACAAAACATTAGACACTTCCAAACTATTCACAGCAATTCCAATATGTTCAATCTTTCTCATATGTTTCAGTTAATTTAAAGACACGCAAAGTTAACAAAAATCAAACAACGTTTAAGCAATCAAACTTACATATACTTATAAAAGAATACGCCTTGATGAAATTTTATGTATTTTTGCATCATGGAAACAAATAGACAAAAAAAAATAGGAGCACTTTTACAAAATGACTTAGTTTCAATTTTGCAGGGTGAAATTCGAAAAAACAATATCAATAACTTACTAATTTCAGTTTCAAAAGTAAATGTAACTTCTGATTTATCTATTGCTAAAGTGCATTTAAGCATATTTCCTACTGAAAAGGCTCCTGAAATTTTAGAGGCTGTTAAAAGCAATGCGCCACTTATAAAACATGATTTAGCACAACGTGTAAAAAATCAATTACGCAAAGTTCCAAATCTAATTTTCTATATTGACGACAGTTTAGATTATATCGAAAAAATTGATAAAGCCCTAACTGGCGAAGAAAATCCTATTGAAAATCCAGATTTATTAGAGAAAAGAAAGAAATCGTAATTTGAACCTTTCCTATTACATAGCAAAACGTTACGCTGTAAGTTTCAGCAAAAACAAAGCAATCAATATAATTACAGGGATTGCTTCCGTTGGAATTATAGCAAGTACTATGGCTCTTTTTGTTTTCTTATCTGTATTTAGCGGATTGAAAGAATTTAGTCTAAATTTCGCAAATGCTTCTGATCCAGACTTACGAGTTGAAACTTCCGCTGGAAAAACTTTTTTTTTAAATCCGATCGAAGAAGATCAACTTAAAAAAAGCAATTACATAAATTCTTACAGCAAAATTATTGAAGAACGCGTATACTTTATGTATGACAGCAAAGAACTCTTTGCTTATATTAAAGGAATTGACAATCGATTCATCCAAGTTACTAATTTTAATAAAAACTTATATGCCGGAGAATGGCTTGAAGCCAATTCAGAAAATGTAGTTGTTGGAGCAGATATTAGTAGAAAATTAGGTTTGGGTTTATTTGATTACAACAATGGCTTAGAGGCTTTTGCTCCAAAACCCGGAAAAGGTGACATTGAAAATCCGAACGAAGCTTTTAACAAAGCATTATTGTTTCCATCTGGGATATATTCAATTAACGAAGAATTAGACAGTAAATATGTGTTTTGTTCTATTGAAGTTGCCCAACATTTTTTAGGTCTAAAAAACAACGAAATAACTAATCTTGAAATCAAATTAAAGCCAAACGCTGACGAAAATAAAGCTCGCACTGAACTTACTCAAATTTTAGGAAAATCTATTAAAATAAAAAACAGAGCCCAACTTAATGATTCGCTCTATAA
Organism: Flavobacterium sp.; assembly: GCA_044354955.1. Lineage (GTDB taxonomy): Bacteria > Bacteroidota > Bacteroidia > Flavobacteriales > Flavobacteriaceae > Flavobacterium. The sequence goes on from JBIKZB010000017.1 coordinate 11,898, forward strand.
AATGCTCCAATCTGAAAATTTATTCATTTATTTATTTAGTACATTGGTAGTTATACTAACTTTATTTTGTCTTGCTGGAGCAATTGTGATGATTATCATTGACAAGAGAGATAATTTAAAAACACTCTATAATATTGGTGTAACACAAACAACTATTCGTACAATATTTTTCACACAAGGAATAATGATAACTTCATTTGGTTTATTCCTTGGATTATCACTTGCAATAGGGATTATTCTACTACAACAACACTTTTCATTTATCATGATTACTCCAACAATGGCTTACCCGGTTCTTTTTGAATGGGAAAACATAGCCATTGTAGTAACCACCATTATAATACTCGGCTTTATCTCATCATGGATTGCTTCGGGCACAGTGAATAAAAAATTGTTTAAATAACCATTATTCTTTAGGCAAAGCTGCCCCTACAGCAACATCACAACGATGTCCTTCTTGACCGTGGGGTGGATTCATGCCAGGAAGAGTAGTTGTTCCAACTATTGTTGCAGACCCATTATTTGAATTCACATTCATTACAGGTTTGTTTTCTGGTTTTTTATTAACCACCTTGGTTATTGTTTGCGGTTGTTTGTTGGCAGTTGGTTTTGAGTTCAATGGAGCTCCAACAGGAATTTCGCATTTGTGACCTGGTTGCCCGTGCGGTGGATTCATTCCCGGGCTAGTTTGTGCTGGAGTAGACGTTGATTGCTGGGCGGTTTGCTGCATTGGCTGCTGTTGTGTCTGGGCTTGATTTCCAACACGCTGTCTCAACCAAGCTTCCCCTGAAAAAGGTTGTGCTTTTTGCTGCGGTTCTTCTACTGGTTTTACTTCTTCCTCTTTTTTACAAGATATGAACGTCATAAAACCCATTATAATTAGAATAAATAATTGCTTTTTCATCTTTGTTTTTTTATAGTTATCAAATATAAAAAAATTATATTTTGTTTTTGAAATGTTGTAATTAAATTTACAGTAATTCAAAAAAATGTTATGTTATATAACTAAAAACAGTGCAAAAAGCTAATTAAATGATTCTAAATCAAGTTAATTATGTTTTAATGTTTTCCTAAAAGTGTAAGTTCTAAACCTATAAAAAAAGTCAAATATTTAGTACAGTTATTCTGAACGTGAGCTCATGAAATTTCTAATGTAAAACACTTCTCTTTTAATATTCTCTTTGTCTTTTCTAAAAAAAAGGTGTGATTTTTTCTTTCCTTCTTTTGTTAGAATATTTAAATAATACATTTTAACTAATACAAAACTAATAGGTTTAATATAGATCTTATTAACACAACTAATATCATATTTAATAGATTTGTTTAATTGAATTATCTCGAGGGTTTTTTGTTTTTTTAATTTAATTTTCATTTTTTGTAAAATAGAGTTAGAAGAGATTTATAGTTTTGTTTAAAATAATTTGAACTCAAAAT
>JBIKZB010000202.1:0-3893 GCA_044354955.1 Flavobacterium sp.
CATGTTAGATTTTGCTATTCGTTCGCAAGGATTAGAAAAAGTTGTGAATACTTCTAAACCTTTAGATTTAGAATGGCAATTAAAATCGTACAGAAACGAGAAAAGTGTTTCGTATGAAAATCGTTACACCGAGTTAGTTTTTGAATATGAAGACGGAAAAGACGATTATTTAAATGCAGCTAAAGATTCTGAAGACGAAGCAAAAGATGTTTCTTATATTGCTTTCAAACAGCATTTGTTTACATCTATTTTATTGACTGATACAAAATTTAAAACAGCAAAATTTAAATCAGATAATTTAGTAGATGACGAAGAAATTGATACTGTTTTTACAAAGAATTTCACAGCACAAGTTCCTTTAGAATTTAAAAATGGTGCTTTGAATTATAATATGAATTGGTATTATGGTCCTTCAGATTATACTATCTTAAATGATTATGAGAAAAATCTTGACGAAATTATGCCATTAGGTTGGGGAATTTTTGGATGGATTAACCGTTATATTTTTATTCCTGTATTCGGATTTATTTCAGCGTTAGGTATTGGTTACGGAATTGCGATTATTTTATTCACGATTTTAGTTCGTATAGTAATGTCGCCAGTAACATATAAATCATACTTGTCACAGGCAAAAATGAAAGTGTTACGTCCTGAAATTGCAGAATTGAATGAAAAATTCAAGGACAATCCGATGAAGAAACAACAAGAAACTATGAAGTTGTATTCTAAAGCCGGCGTAAATCCTATGGCAGGATGTTTACCAGCCTTGATGCAAATGCCTATTTTCTATGCCTTGTTTCAGTTCTTCCCATCGATGTTCGATTTGAGACAAAAATCGTTCTTATGGGCAGATGATTTATCTTCATTTGATGCTGTACTTCAATTACCTTTCCATATTCCATTTTATGGAAGTCACGTGAGTTTATTCCCAATTTTAGCTTCAATTGCTATTTTCTTCTACATGAAAATGACAACCGGAGACCAGGCAATGAGCACACCTCCACAAGAAGGGATGCCTGATATGGGGAAAATCATGAAAATTATGATTTATATTTCTCCAATTATGATGTTGTTTTTCTTTAATAACTATGCATCAGGATTGAGTTTGTATTACTTCGTTTCTAACTTAATTACGATTGGAATCATGTTGGTTATCAAGAATTACATCGTGAAAGAAGACAAAATTCATGCTCAAATTCAGGAGAATAAAACAAAAGAGAAAACGGAAAGTAAATTCCAAAGAAAAATGCGCGAAATGATGGAGCAAGCAGAAGCTCAAAAAGCCGCACAAAAGAAAAAATAAGTTTATCTTAATATAAACCCTGTCTGCACCGACAGGGTTTCTTTTTTAGTAATTATGAGAATTGCAATTATAGGATTTGGTAACTTAAGCAATATATTTAATTAAGAAAAGGAGAATATATATCAAAAAAAGTATATACATTTATTTTATTGGAGTAATTAGTTTAGGATGTATAGAGTTAACAAAATTTAATTAAACAAAAGATTATGTTTATTTGATTAATTTTGCAAAGGGAATAATAATTGCTTATAAATTATAGTTATATAGAAAATAAAGAACATAAAATGAAACAAATTTTCGCATTGCTTTTAGTGTTAAATTCTTTTTTAGGATTTACTCAAGATAATATCAATCAATTAGATGACAAAGGAAATCGTCATGGTTTGTGGAGAGGAACTCATAAAGAATCGAATAGAATTCGTTATGAAGGCACTTTTAATCATGGAAAAGAAACAGGTATATTTAAATATTTTGATGATACTAAAGCCGCAACTGTAATTGCAACACGTGATTTTTCTATAGGTAACGGTTCTTGTTATGCCGTATTTTATGACCAAAAAGGGAGTAAAGTTAGTGAAGGAACTTTGGCAAATAAACTACCATCAGGTGAGTGGAAGTATTATCATTTTGAATCAAAACAGTTAATGACTCTAGAATTTTATAAAAACGGAAAGTTAGATGGCGTTAGAAAGGTTTTTTATAAAGATGGAACAATTGCTGAAGAAACTAACTATAAAATGGGGGTTAAAGTTGGAAATTCCAAAACTTATTCTGAAAAAGGTCAATTAATAGATTCTCATATCTATAAAAACGGACAATATGATGGTATAGCAACTTATTATGATGGAATGGGGAATAAAATGTATGAAGGAAATTATGTTAATGGAAAACGTGTAGGTATTTGGAAATTTTTTGAAAAAAATAAAGTAATTAAAGAAGTAAAAGCAGCAAAATTTAGTAAAGAATTAATAAAATACGAGCAAAGAAATACACAAGAAGTGTCAAAAACGCTCGATCAATTGAAACAAGAAAAAGGAGGGCAGGAATAAATGAAACGAGTAGTAGTTGGACTTTCTGGAGGGGTAGACTCAAGTGTTGCCGCTTATTTATTAAAAGAACAAGGTTATGAAGTTATCGGGCTGTTTATGAAAAATTGGCACGATGATTCAGTTACAATTTCTAATGAATGCCCTTGGTTAGAAGATAGTAATGATGCTTTATTAGTAGCAGAAAAATTAGGAATTCCTTTCCAAACGGTTGATTTGTCAGAACAATACAAAGAAAAAATTGTCGATTACATGTTTAACGAATACGAAAAAGGAAGAACTCCAAATCCTGACGTATTGTGTAACCGTGAAATTAAATTTGACGTTTTCATGAAAATTGCAATGTCTTTAAGTGCTGATTATGTAGCAACGGGACATTATTGCCGCAAAGGAACACTAGAAAAAGATGGAAAAGAAGTATATCAATTATTAGCAGGTAAAGATGACAATAAAGATCAATCTTATTTTTTATGTCAATTATCACAAGAGCAACTTTCAAAAGCTTTATTTCCTATTGGCGAATTAACAAAACCAGAAGTTCGCGAAATTGCATCTAAATTGGATTTGATTACTGCTGAAAAGAAAGATTCGCAAGGTCTTTGCTTTATTGGCAAAGTTCGGTTACCCGAGTTTTTACAACAAAAATTACAACCTAAAGAGGGTATTATTATTGAAATTCCTGCTGATGCAATTGTATATAGTCAAGAAAAACCTCAATTCAGTTCAGAAGAAGAGGCTTTTGCTTTTGAAGCCAAACGCATTGATTACTTAAAAGTGCCTGGTAAAGTTATGGGCAAACATCAAGGTGCTCATTATTTTACAAAAGGACAACGTAAAGGTTTAAATGTTGGTGGAACAAAAGAGCCTTTATTCATCATTGAAACAGATGTAGAAAAAAATATCATTTACACGGGTCAAGGAAATAATCATTCAGGCTTATTTAAAAAAGCATTGTTTATTGCAAATGATGAAGTACATTGGATAAGAGAAGATTTAGCATTAAAAGAAGGTGAAAAAATGGAAGTAATGGCTAGAATTCGTTATCGTCAACCTCTTCAAAAAGCAACATTACATCAATTTAAAGAGGGAATGTATGTTGTGTTTGAAAAACCACAATCTGCAATCACAGAAGGACAATTTGTAGCTTGGCACCATAATGATGAAGTTTTAGGAAGTGGTGTCATTGCATAATAAAATTATAATTCTTCAATTAAAATAAGTAAATTTGATTATGATAAACTCATTTATATGAAGAATTTCTTATTTCTTGTAGTATTTATTTTTAATTTAGGTTTTTCTCAAGAAGACGCGTGGGTGTATTTTAATGACAAACCTGATGCGACTAATTATTTATCAAATCCGCTTACTATGCTCACGCAAAGAGCTTTAGATAGAAGAACCGCGCAAGGAATTGCATTAAATAATACAGATGTTCCAATAGCCCAAACCTATATTGATCAAGTTGATTTAGCAACAGGTATTTCTGTTTTGGCAAAATCAAAGTGGCTGAATGCTTTGCATGTTAGGGGTACTCAAACAGATAT
>JBIKZB010000018.1:0-13288 GCA_044354955.1 Flavobacterium sp.
TCCAAAAGGAACTACTAAGATTCATGAAAGTATTGCTTATGCGGACAATGCACTAAAGCGCTTTTTTGAAACAGCTTCAAAGGAAGATTGGTATAAAAACACGCTATTCGTAATTACTTCCGACCATACTTCATCGGAACCAACAGAGAAAAAATTTAAAACAAATGTTGGAAAATTCAGAGTGCCAATCTTATTTTTCGATCCTTCAAATCCATCAATTGTGGGGAAAAATCAGAAAAATTTACAGCAAATTGACATTATGCCTTCGGTAATTGATTATTTGAATATTGAAAGCAAAATGGTCACCTATGGAAAATCGTATCGGTCTGAAAAAGATTTTGTCGTGTATTATTTAGATAACATTTACCATTACATTTCAGGCGATTATTACTTAGCTTTCGACGGAAAAAAATCGTTAGCAATGTATAATTTTAAGAAAGATGAATTGCTAAAAACCAATTTAATCAAAACCGAAAAAGCAAAAGCTACCGAAATGGAAACGTTTATTAAAGCCTATATTCAATCTTTTAATGAACGAATGATTGGAAATAAATTAACTTTGACAAAATAAAAATAATTTGTAATGAATAAGATTTTGGTTATTCAACATAAAATGATTGGTGATGTTTTGATTAGTAGTATCATTTGCAACAATCTAAAAAAAGCATATCCAAATGCACAAATTGATTATTTAGTTAATGATAATACAATCGATGTTTTAAAAGGAAACCCTAATATTGATTCATTAATCATCTTTGAAAAGAAACATCAAAATAGCACTTACGAACTTATAAAATTTGCTTTAGGACTAAGAAAAAACAAATACGATATAGTTATTGATGCTTATTCAAAACTACAAAGTTGGATAATTGTATTGCTTTGCGGTGGTAAGAGAAAAATTTCATATAAAAAAATTGGTCGCACATTTTTATACGATGACAACATTCCATATGCAGAAAATCCTTCAACTAATTTAGGATTAGCAATTGAAAGAAGACTTTCTTTGTTAACTCCATTGAATTTGAATTTTGAACTTGACGGTCAACCCAAATTATTCTTGGATCAGTTAGAAAAAGATTTTGCTAACAAAATACTTAAAAATCACAAAGTAGACAAATCAAAAAAAACAGTAATGATAAGTTTATTAGGAAGTGAAAAACTTAAAACTTATCCTCTTCAGTATATGACAGAAGTTATAGATTTTATTTCTGATAAATATAACGTTAACATACTTTTTAATTATTTCCCAAAACAACTTGAAGAAGCTAAAATTGTTTTTAATAGTTGTAAAAAAAGTACTCAACAAAATATTTACTTTGACTTATTAGGTTCAAATTTAAGAGAATATATTGCTATTATGAATAATTGTGATCTAATTATTGGTAATGATGGAGGTGCTATAAATTTAGCAAAAGCACTTAACAAACCTTCTTTTATTATATTTTCGCCTTGGATAGAGAAAAAAATATGGGCTACTTTTGAAGATGGAAAAAAACATTTATCAATTCATTTGAATGATATTACACCGAATTTAATTAATAGTAAAACTGAAAAAGAATTAAAAGAAAACGCTATACAGCTTTACGAAAAATTAGAACCAAGATTTGTAATTGAAAAAATTACTCCTTTTTTAGATTCGCATCTTTTATAATACCTGTTGAAATCCAAGTAATATTATTTTTAATGTTATAAGCTCTTAATGCTAAATTCTTATTCCACTCTTCTTGATTGAAATAAGCGCGTGCATGATCTAAATGCAAACAAACTGCACTGTATCGAATTTGTTTTGAAAGGATACCATAGTTAAATAAACGTTCTCCTAATTCTCGGTCTAAACCACCGTATTGCATGATTTCATTGAAACCATTCACGGCCAACAAATCTCTTTTAAAGCAAGAAGTATTGTGACCATTGAAAGTTCGTTTTGTTGGGGTTAACCAATTCATGAAACTAGCAAAAATCGAAATTTTGGTCAGTTTTGATAATTTAAATGTTTTAGAAACGCCATTTTTTATCAGCCAAGAAATCGAAAAACAATCCTGATTTTTAATATTATTCCATGAAATTTGCTTAGAAGTTTCTATTGGCAATTTAAAATAACCTCCAGAAAGAAAATAACCTTCTTCTTTGTTTTTTAAATGTTGAGCAACAAAATCTTTTCTTGGAATACAATCGCCATCAGTAAAAAGTAGGTAATCATAATTTGCTTTTAAAATGGCTTTATTTAGGATTTTACATTTCTGAAAACCATTATCTTCTTGCCAAACATGAACAATAGGAAACTTAAATTTATCGTGAAAAGTGTCAATTACTAACTTTGTCTTATCAGTTGAACCATCATCGGCAATGACAATTTCAAAATCGAGCTCGGTTTGGACACTATATCCAATAAGCACTTTTTTAAGCCATTCTTCCGAATTGTACGTAGTGATGATTACAGATAATTTCATTCAAGGAATTAAAAAGTGAAAATACTACTTTTTCCAGAACTTCAATTTCTTTTTGATTCTTTTTTTTCTATGGAATCGATATTGAAAATCTTCAGTGAATTCCCACATGGTTTCAAATACAGTATTTTCATTTTCACCCGAAAGTTTAGCGTATTCATTACTCATTATAGCAACCATTTCTTTCTTAGGTGTTAAACGAGATAAGTTTTTCATTCTTGTTTGAAAACCAATCTTATCATGAAATTTCATTCGATTTAAATCTACCAAATAGAAAGAATAGTTTCCATTACCTTGATTTTTAATCAATGTATTTCCAGGTGAATGATCTAAGAATTCGATTCCTTTTTGATGCATTTCAAAAGAAAAACGAGTAAACTGCCTTAAAATATTTTCTCCGTCTGGATAGTCTGTTTGTACTAATTCTCTAAAGGTTAAATCGGCATTGATATGTTCGCACACATAATAGCTTTCTTTTAAACCTAAAATATAGAAATTCTCATAATAAGCAACTGGTTTTGGTGTTCCAATTCCTTTATTCATTAGAATAGTGGCGTATTCAAAAGAACGAGCAGCTTTTGTTTTTCTAAAATATCGATAAATAATTCTATTTATAAAATTTGGTACTCGAAATGATTTTATATTTAAAATTTGACCTTCTACTTCAAAAATTTTAATTGCATTTCGTTGCCCAATAACAAAGTCTTTCCCCGAATTTTTAAAGTGTTGAATACAATCCAATATTTTGTCTTGACTCATATCTATCGAAGGATTATTTTTGAATACGATCATTCTTAATTTATTTTTTTACTGTTTATTTAAAACAGAGGCTAACACTTCCTTTAATAATTCTGGTGCAATTGTAATTCTTTCTAAACACAATTTATAATTGTGTTCCGCATCGTCTTTAGACCACACAAATGTTGATGCGTCTTCTGTCATATACTTAAATCGAAATCCTTCATAAGCTTCACAATTGCTTTCTACTATTGGAATTGCACCACATAAAATTGATTCAAAAAAACGATATGACCAAATACAAACACCACTTGGACATAAAACAAACTGAGAATCTCCTAAGACTTTAAAATACTCATCATCCCATGCTTTAGTAGGAAATTTTCTTCCTCTATTTGAAGACCAAATAATCAAATTGCCAATAGTTTTAGAAACGGTACTATCAATATTGAAAAAATTATAAATTTTACTTTTTTTCTTATTAATAAAACTATCTGTTACAGGCAAAGTAAACTGTTCTTTAGTAATATTATTCTCAACCCAATTCTTAATTAAATCATGACGGGATTTTGTAATTAATCCTGCAAAAGTGTATTTAAATTTTCTTTCTTCTTTCCATAATGTTTTGCTATAATCAGTTATAGCTAATGGAAAAATAAGTGGTTTTTTTATTGTTAGAATAGTTGTTTCTGGTGTTTCGTGATTGATTGTAAGAATTTCAGAAAGCTTATAACCCTTTTTGTTATTATAAACCTCAAACTTCATTTGAAACATATGCTTCAAAAGAGCAAACTTATTTTTTTGCTTTGATGGAATAGAAACTAAAGTCCCACTTTCAGAAATCGCATGAATTGCCCTTAATTCTTGAATTTTTTTTATTTTGTAGTCTATGTAAATTATCATAATTTATGCTTGCTAAAATAGTGCTTAATTCATTTACTAAATTTTTTACTTATCAAATTTTAAAAAATCAAAGACTAAAATGAATAAGTTTGTGCTGTAATTTTAATCAAAAGTAATTATTGTAAGGGATAATTCCAATTTATTAAATATTTTTACAAATTATTAAAAGTAATTTCATTCTATGAAGAGTTTACCAAAATGTACATTAGTAACTCCAACTTACAATTGGCCAGAAGCTTTAGAGCTAATTTTGATTAGCATCAAGAAACAATCGGTGTTACCTAATGAAATGATTATTGCAGATGATGGCTCCAAACCAGAAACCACTGAATTAATCAAAAGGTATCAAAAAGATTTTCCAATTCCACTACTTCATATTTGGCATGAAGACAACGGAAATCAAAAACCGAAAATCATGAATCAAGCCATTGCAAAAGCTAGCTATGAATACATTATAGAAATTGATGGCGATATTATTTTACATCCAAATTTCATAGAAGATCATCTTACTTATGCCGAAAAAGGGTTTTATTTATTTGGCTCGAGGGTAAACATTCAAAAAAGTATTTTAAAAGATATTTTTGATGAAAAAACGACTTATTTTCATTTGTTTTCGAAAGGAATTAAACGAAGAACTCGAACGTTGAGAATTCCATTATTTATGAAATTTGCTAAAATATATGATAAAAGATCTTCAAAATTAAGAGGATGTAACATGTCTTTTTGGAAAACAGATTTTATAAAAATTAATGGATTCAACGAAAGTTTAGTTGGTTGGGGAATTGATGATTCTGAGATGATTCAACGTCTTCATAATACTGGAATTAATGGAAAAAGATTAAAAAATGTTGGAATAGCCTATCATATTTACCATAAAATACAAGATAGAAGTAACCTAGAAATTAATTTTCAGATAGAACGAGAAACCACCGAAAAAAAAATAACTTTTATAGAAAAAGGAATCAATCAATATTTGTAAAAAGTTACACATATTAAGCTAAAAAAGAAATATATGTTTGGATTACATACCGAATTTAACAGCGAAAAAAGGAAACAAAACATTATCAACGAAATTCTTCAAAGAGAACAAAAAAATGATGGTGTTATTAATGTTCATAGAATTAATGAAAAAAATGTAGGTGATTTCTACTGTGCTCCTCACTTGTATTTTGATGTTTTAAAAGACAAGAAATTAGATATTTCCGACTTAAGATCGTATAAAAAAAGCATAACAAATAAATGGATTGAGCAAATTTCAAACAACAGTTTAATTATTGGAGGTGGAGGATTACTTAATATCAAACATTTTAAAATGCAAATGGAAATGTTTGAAAATTTAACTCAAAAAGGTAAAAAGACGGTTATTTGGGGTGCTGGACACAACGAAATCAATCTGGATAATTTCAACCAAAACAAAAAATATTGGGTGGATGTAACTAAATTTGGTTTAGTTGGAACTCGAGATTATAGTTTCCCTGGTGAATGGGTCCCTTGTGTAAGTTGTTTAAATCCAATATTTGATAATAAATTTACAGAAGAATATGAAGTAGGAATTATTTTTAACACAAAATCCAATAAAGATAAAAGTTTAGTGAAAAAATTCGGAAATTATCCTTCTTCATCAAATACAACAAATTTAGAAGAAATGATTTCTTTTATTGGCAAATGTAATACTCTGGTAACCAACAGTTATCACGCAATGTATTGGGCTATACTAATGGAAAAGAAAGTAGTTTGTATTCCTGCAACTTCTAAATTTTTAGATTTCAAATACAAAACGCCAATTACTACCTTTGAAGATTTTGAAAGCAAAATAAAAGAGGCAGTAAAATATACAGGTGTTTTAGAAGAATGTCGAGAAATTAATCTGAAATTTTCTGAAAAAGTATTCAACTATTTGAATTTATAAAAATGGATATCAACACCGAAGTACACAACGCATTTGAAGTTATAAAAAACGGGGGCATCATTTTATATCCAACCGATACCGTTTGGGGAATTGGCTGTGATGCTACTAATGAAGAAGCAGTAAAAAAAATCTATGCTTTAAAACAACGCGAAGAATCCAAAAGCATTATTGTTTTACTAAATGGCGAACGCATGATGTACAACGTTTTTAAAGAAATTCCTGAAGTGGCTTGGCAAATTTTAGACTTATCGGAAAAACCAACGACTTTAATCTTAGACAATCCTCGAAATGTTGCCAAAAATATTATAGCCGAAGACAATACTTTAGGAGTTCGACTTGTCACTGAGCCTTTTTGCTTTAAACTAATGGAACGCATGAAAAAACCATTGGTTTCAACCTCAGCCAATATATCAGGAATGTTTACTCCAAAAACTTTCAAAGAAATTAGTCCCGAAATTATAAAAGGTGTCGACTATGTAGTAAATTTGCACCACGATAAAGTTTGCAAAAATCCTTCTACGATTATTAAATTAGGTTTAGATCATCAAGTAAAAGTGATTCGCAAATAAATCTGCCAATATTTCGATTTGTCAATTAGCCAATAATGTTGTTTGCTATGAAATTGGCACATTGACTAATTGACAAATTGACTAATTAAAAAAATGAATTACAAACAATATTTAGAACATAACATCTTCAAAATCATTTCACAGGCTGCTCAAGAACTTAACTTGGAGTGCTATGTGATTGGTGGTTTTGTACGCGATATATTACTCAACAGAGATCACAAAAAAGACATCGACATTGTTGCTGTTGGCAGTGGCATTGAACTAGCTTTAAAGGTTTCTGAATTGATTCCTTTTCATCCAAAAGTGCAAGTTTTTAAAAACTACGGAACAGCCATGTTGCGTTATGATGATATTGATGTGGAATTTGTCGGTGCTCGAAAAGAATCGTATACACATGATAGCCGAAATCCTTTAGTGGAAAACGGCACTTTAAAAGACGACCAAGAACGAAGAGATTTTACAATAAATGCTTTGGCATTTTCTTTGAATTCTGAAAATTTTGGTGATTTAGTTGACCCATTTAATGGTGTAGAAGATTTGAAAAACAAAATCATCAAAACACCTTTAAATCCAGACATTACGTATTCCGACGATCCATTGCGCATGATGCGTGCGATTCGTTTTGCTTCGCAATTGAATTTTGAAATTGAAACTGAATCCTTAGAGGCTATTTCAAAAAACAAAGACCGAATTAATATTATTTCAGGCGAACGAATTGTCGATGAATTGCATAAAATTTTAGCTTCTGAAAAACCTTCGATTGGATTTTTACATTTGTATCAAACGGGTTTGTTAGATCTAATTTTACCTGAATTGACTGCTTTGAATAATGTAGAAGAAGTGGAAGGTCATACGCACAAAAATAATTTTTATCACACCTTAGAAGTAGTCGATAATATTTGTCCGAATACCGATGATGTTTGGTTACGATGGTCGGCCTTGTTACATGATATTGGAAAAGCTCCCACTAAAAGATTCAACAAAAAACAAGGTTGGACGTTTCACGGACATGAATTTTTAGGCGGAAAAATGGTCAAAAAAATATTTGAACGTATGCACATGCCTTTGAATCACAAAATGAAATTTGTGCAAAAAATGGTAATGATGAGTTCGCGCCCAATTGTAATTGCAGAAGATATAGTTACCGATAGCGCAGTCCGTCGTTTGGTTTTTGATGCTGGCGAAGACATTGATAGTTTAATGACCTTGTGCAAAGCGGATATCACTACAAAAAATCCAAAGAAATTTCAAAAATACCATAAGAACTTCGACATTGTTAAACAAAAAATTGTAGAAGTCGAAGAAAAAGACCGTGTTCGTGTGTTTCAACCACCTATTTCAGGCGAAGAAATCATGGAATTATTTGGTTTGAAACCTTGTAGAGAAATTGGAATTTTGAAAGAAGCGGTGAAAGAAGCCATTCTAGAAGGAGAAATTCCAAATGAGTACGAACTTGCAAAAGAGTTTGTTTTGAAAAGAGCAGAAAAATTAGGATTGAAAAAAGTATAATTTTATAATTTGTTAAAGCACTTCTGAAAGAATCATTGACTAAATTTGAAGCGCTTTTTGAATATCAAAAAAATGAAAACAAATAAATCAGTCATTTACTGGCTACTTTCGGGATGTTTGTTACTATTTATTTTAGTAACTGTAGGAGGAATTACACGTTTAACCAACTCCGGTTTATCCATGACCGACTGGCATTTAATTAACGATACCTTCCCTCCTATGTCGGAAGAAAAATGGGTGGAAGCTTTTGAAGAGTACAAGAAATTTCCAGAATATCAAAAAGTAAATCAATACAAAGAAGGTGGTTTTTCTTTAGAAGATTATAAATCAATTTTCTTTTGGGAATGGTTACATAGATTTATAAGTGGTAGAGTATTAAGTTTAGTTTTTGTTATCCCATTTATTTACTTTTTAATCAAAAAACAATTAGATAAAGCAACCATTAAAAAATGTTTCATTCTTTTAGGAATGGGTGCTTTCCAAGGGTTTTTAGGTTGGTTCATGGTTGCCAGCGGTTTAAAAGACATGCCCGATGTGAGTCACTTCAGATTAGCGATTCACTTAACATTTGCTTTTATTACGTTTGCTTACACGCTTTGGGTGGCTTTAGATTTAATTTATCCTGAACGAAAATTACCCGTTTTAGAATTACGAAAAATTGCTCGTATTTCTTTGGTAATTCTAATCATACAAATCATTTACGGTGGTTTTGTGGCAGGTTTAAATGCTGGTTTAATTCATAATCATTGGCCTCTAATGAGCGATGGACAATTTTTTCATGAAAGTATTCAATTAGAGCAATCGAATTTGCTTTTAGCATTTACAGAAGGAAAAAGTGGCGTGCAATTCATTCACCGAACTTTTGCTTATGTTGTAGTTGGAATGATTGTTTTATTATTCATTAAAAGCAGAAAATTTGTATTGGACAAAACACAGGATAACGGAGTTAAAACGTTATTGGTTTTTGTGTCTATTCAGTTTTTATTAGGAATTTTTACTTTGTTATTCCATGTGCCGCTTTGGTTAGGATTAGCACATCAAATTATGGCGTTCTTTTTATTGACTGCCATGACGTTTTCATTGCATAGATTTACAAAATAAGGTTGCCGACTATATTGTCACAGTTCTTTGTTATTAACTTTAAATGTCAAAATTAAACGCTTCGGATAAATTTTTAGATTTATCTGACTACGGAAGATCTTTTGGAAGATTTTTCGCCCTTCAATTAAAAGAAACACGCTTTACTGCTATTCATGTAACACTTTTATTTGGAATTTCTGGACTCATTGCAATCTATTGCATTTTAAACCAATACTATTTAGCAGCCGCTTTTTTCATCGTCTTAAAATCCGGAATTGATGCCGCTGATGGCGAATTAGCCCGTTTAAAAAACACGCCTTCGTATGTGGGAAGATATTTAGATAGTGTGTTTGATATTATCTTGAACTTTCTGTTTCTAATGGCAATTTGTTATGTTTCTAAAACTACAATTTGGTTAGCATTATTGGCTTTTATTGGCATTCAATTACAAGGCACACTTTACAATTATTACTATGTAATTTTGAGAAATAAATCGGTTGGCGGCGACGCAACAAGTAAGATATTTGAATACAAAACCCCAAGAGCTTTACCTGGGGAAACGCAACAAGCTGTTAATATTCTATTTGGGATTTATACTATTGTTTATGGTTTTTTTGATAAAATTATTCACTTTTTAGACGCTGAAGCTTATAAAGTAAAAACATTCCCTAATTGGTTTATGACATTACTTTCTCTTTATGGGTTAGGTTTTCAATTACTAATTATTGCTTTCATGTTGCCTTTTGGTTGGATTGAATTAATCGCTCCCTTCTTTATTATTTATTCCCTATTGATTTTTGTGCTTATTGGAATTCGAAAAACTATGATTAATTAACCAATCCACTCTTTAAAATCACTTACGCGTTCTCTAGCTACAATTACCTCATCGTCTTTGTAAGTTGGTAAAATGATTTTTAATCTTGAATTCGAATAGACTTGAATTTCTTTAACGGCTTTCAATGGAACGATGAATTTTCGGCTTACGCGATAGAATTCTTTTGGATTGATATCAGCTTCTATAACTTCTAAAGTGGAATCAATTAAATAATCACGATTGTCTAAAGTGTGAATATACGTTCCTTTGTTTTCGCTGTAAAAACATTCTACTTCTTCAATTGAAATCACTTTTAATTGTTGTCCAATTTTCACAGAAAAACGCTTTTTATATTCCTTTTCCACTGGATTGACTAACATACGCTTAATCGCTTCAAAATCTAAACTTGAAATCGTATTCTTTTGAAATTGATTTTTGAATTTTGAAATTGCAGTTAAAAGTTCGTCTTCATCAATTGGTTTTAGTAAATAATCGATACTATTTAGCTTGAAAGCGCGCAATGCAAATTCATCATAAGCAGTTGTAAAAATCACGGCGCTTTTAATATCGATTTGCTCAAATATCTCAAACGACAAACCATCAGACAATTGAATGTCCAAAAAAATCAAATCAGGATGTGGGTTGTTTTGAAACCAAGTAATCGATTCTTCTACAGAATGTAACATCGTATTTACTTGCAAACCTAATTTTTCAACTTTACGTTGTAATAATCTTGCAGCTGGTTTTTCGTCTTCAATAATAATGATATTCATACTAATTCCACTGATTTTGATTGTTTTTTTCTTTTTCCATAAATTCTTTAATCTTACGCTCTTCCCAATTTTGTCTCATAATCCAATTAGGTACAAAAACCGAAAAACCATGTGCTACTAAACCAATTCCCCAGAAAAATGCCGTCATAAAATTCTTAAACTGAAAATAAGTTTCGCCTGGATCTAAGTTCTTAATATTAAGAAAAACAATCATTATGTTAACAAAAACATATACAATTGCGTGTGTATAAAAGCCTTTAATTTTTTTAACTCGTTTTAAAGCTTCTTGATATTTGATTTCGTCTTGTGTATTCATTTTATTTTTGTTTCAAGTTTTTTTGTTTCAAGTTTCAGTTTTTAGGTTTCATTTTAACTGAACACTAAATACTGAACACTGATTACTAAAATTATTCCCATTTTGTGTTTTTTTCTTTTTCCATCATTTCAGTTATTTTTTTATCTTCCCAATCTTTCCCAAAAAATGGAATGACATTGAATACACCAATAGCATGGAAAAACAAACCTATTCCCCATCCTAACATTGGCCAATAAGACCAAATGTGTTCTGGTGAAAATCGAAGATTGATAAAACACAAAAAAGAAATTATAAGAATGTAACTAGCTAAATGACTGTAAAAACCTTTGAGTTCTTTCACTCTTTTTTTTGCAGTTTCATATTTTTTTAAGTCGAATTGATTTGTTTCCATAATTATTTCCATGTTTTTAAGTTATTGTTCTCTTCGTTCATAAATTCGTTTATTTTTCGCTCTTCCCAAGATTTACTATATCCAAAAGTTTCCAATGCATGAAAAGTTAATCCCATTCCCCAACCTAACATTGGAAACCAAAACCACTGAAAATTTGAAGTATTCAAATTAATCAAAATTAAAATTGGAATCACAGTACAATAAGAAATTAAATTACCATAAAATCCTCTTAATTGTTCTACTTTGTCTTTTGCCCGTTTATAAGCTAAATTTTCGTTGAATATATTTTGTGTTTCCATAACTGAAATTTGTTTGGTTAATATTGGTATACTTATTTTAAATTCCTTTTCATTTTCTTCAACTATGACTTTACGATTGGTTAGAATTCTGTAACGATTTACAATGTTTTCTAATCCAACACCTTTTCGATCTGATAATACTTCTTTCTTTTGAAAATTGTTTGTTACGACCAATTGGTTATTTTCGATACTAATTTTTACATGAAGCGGTTTTGCTTCGCTTACCACATTGTGTTTAATGCAGTTTTCTAATAATAATTGTAATGATAACGGAACTACTTTTGCTTCCTCATTTTCAAAACCTTCCGGAATTTCAAATGTGATGCTGTTTTCAAATCGCATTTTTAATAAATTCATATACGTTTTGGCAAACTTTAATTCTTCTGCTACCGAAACCAATTCTTTGTCTTTTTGTTCCAAAACATAGCGATATACTTTTGAAAGCGAAGTCGTGAATTTTTGAGCACTTTCTGGATTTTCTTCAATTAACGAACTCAATACATTCAAACTATTAAACAGAAAATGCGGATCGATTTGGTTTTTTAAACTTTCAAACTGTGCCGAAGCGGTTCCTGCAATAATTTTTTGTTCTTTGACTTTGTTTTCTTGATAGGCTTTATAAAAATAAAAAGCGTGAAAAGCTAAGGTTACAAAAAAAGTAATAATAATTGTTACTAAATAATTTGCTGATGATTCGTTTTGAATAAACGCTTCAAAACGTTCTCCTTCAATTAAAACATCTTCAACAATTCGAAGTAAAAAAACAACAAAAACAGAAAGAATAAAAGAACCCAAAAAGCCTATGATTATCCTTCTTTTTGTAAACCGTTCGATTTCAAAAACACTATCCAAATAAATAAATAAATAGGCATTGGCATAATATAAAGTTAATCCATACAAAATGGTATAGCCCAAATTAACAAGCAAATATTCATTCAATTGAATGGTAACACCTGTAATTAATTTAATTACAAGTAAAACTAAAAAAATAGAAACGGATAAAATTATCGCTCTTGGAAATTCTTTTATGAGTTTATGAAACATATCAAAAGGTTTAGTATAAAATTAGTTAAAAAAATAAGTGACTTCGCAATAATTGCACTTAAATAAAGAATGAGTTGCATCATAATTTGTTTGCTTTTATTTCTGATACAAAATTCACTATAAAAACTCACCTAAAAAACTTAATGTAACCCAACTGTCGATTTTTAAAGATGAATTGTAAAATATAAAAGTTGAAGCTATTTTTATTATTGCTGAAATTTAAAATTGAACGTGATTTTTGTAATTGATTTTTGAAATTAATACTTACTTTTGCTTTTCTTAAAATTTCAAGATTATGATTTATAAATTCAGAGCTATTCTCGATGCTGAAGAAGATATTTTTAGAGATATTGCCATCGAAAGTGACAACTCATTAGAAGATTTACACAATGCGTTAATCAATGCATTTGGTTTTGATGGTACAGAAGTAGGCGCTTTTTATACCTGTGCAAACGATTGGTCTTGGCATGAAGAAGATGGTATTCCGTTATTTGAC
>JBIKZB010000203.1:0-3878 GCA_044354955.1 Flavobacterium sp.
CTTTGCGGTTGACCTGGTTGATTACAAGGAGCTGTCATAAAGGTTATAGTAATAGGAGTACTCATTACATTTGGAGAACAAATAGAAGTTATTGTAACCGTTACGTTTGAGCCACAAGGTAAATCTGTCAAATTATATGGATTTGAACTTACATCAAATTGAGATGCTATAACTCCATTATATGATAATTCAATTCTCCATTCTGCAGTTGAAGTCACATCTTCCCAGAAAATATTTGCAGCGTTTTGAGAAATATTATTTACCCCAGGAAAAGTGGGACTATCGCATTGAGCAGAAGCAATGTGAAAAGTAAAAAATAATGAAATAAGTAAGAGTAGTGTTTTTTTCATTAAGTTAGTTTTTTAGATTTTTTTTTGCAATTTATGGATTTTCAGCGAATTAAAAATAAAATTATATTTTTTTTGTTTTTTTAAAGTTTGAAATTTATAAATTACATAGATTTATTTCTATAAAACACATACAAAAAAATTTAAAGACACTATTCCAACTACTAAAAATAGAATAAAAAGTAATTTATATTGAAAATAATTCATTAATACTTCCCACTCAACAATTCACCACCAATAGCTGATTTTGCTTCGATTCCTAATTTCTTCATCATTTCATAGGTCGTACAAACGGCTGCTGAAGTTACTGGAATGCTACATTCTGCTTGAATTAAATCAATTGCTTCTAACGATGGCATTTGTACACAAGCTGAAGCCACTAAAACATCCACATCGGTTAAATCCAATTGTTTATAAATCTCCAATAAATTCATCGGATTTTGAGCGGCAACTTCTAAATTGTCTGGAATTTCTAATGCAATACTTTGTTTAACTTTAATTCCTTGGTTTTCAATATAATCTACCACCATATCGGTTAACGGACGCATGTAAGGAGTAATAATCGAAATTTGTTTTGCGCCTAAAACTTTCAAACCATTGATTAATGCACCAGCCGAAGTTACAATTGGAGTAGGGAAGTCATTCGCTACCGTTTCTTGATGTAAATTCACTTCCGAAACGCAATGATATCCTCGACCCATGCTCATAATAGCTACTAAACATGCATAACCCATTACGTCAACATGGGCATCAGATAACTCTTGCGCGCATTTTAAACTCATGGCATCCATTGCTTCCAATTCTTCTTTAGTTACTTTTTTCATGCGCATTCTGCTGCTGTGAAACGTAAAACGTTCTGGTAAAATGGTTTCACGCGAGCGGAAGATTGCTGGTATTTCGGTTTCCATCGTTACGTTTGAGGATGGAACTATTTGGCCTATTCTAAATTTCATTTTTATATTTTTTTGGAACGCAGATGAAACGGATTGCTTACGCAAACGCGAATAACCGCAGATTATATTTTTGGAACACAAATTGAAAAAATTTAAATAATTTTAAAAATTTATTAGATTTCTCTAATCGGTGTTCCTTATAATTATATTTCTTTAATTGTGTTAATTATTGTACCAATTCCTTCAACGGTTGCTTCTACAACATCTCCATCATGCATCCATTCTTGTGGGTCACGACCTGCTCCAACACCTGCTGGTGTCCCTGTTGCAATGATGTCTCCTGCTTCTAAAGTGAAAACGGTACTCAAATCTTCAATCAAATCGTTGATGTTGAATAACATTAATTTAGTGTTCGAATTTTGTTTTTCAACTCCGTTTACTTTTAGCGATAAATTCAAGTTGTGAGGGTTTTCGATTTCGTCTTTAGTTACTAAATATGGTCCCATTGGAGCGAATGTATCTTGTCCTTTCGATACAATCCATTGTCCTTCTCTACGACAATCACGTGCTGAGATATCGTTAATTACCGTATATCCAAATACATAATCTAATGCTTCAGATTTTGGTACGTATTTCCCTTTCTTTGAGATGATTACTGCTAATTCACATTCCCAATCTAATTGTGAAGTTAACTTCGTGTTTTTGATAATTTCTGTATTCGTAGCCGTTACTGTTGTTGGTGGTTTTGAAAAGATAATTGGTTTTGTTGGAAGTTTTCCTGTAGTGTCTAAAGTACGGGCGCTTTCCGCTACGTGTTCAGTGTAATTCAAGCCAATTCCAATGATGTTTTTTCTTGGTTTTTCTATGGGTGCTAAAATAGTAACTTCGTTCATTTCGTAAGCGATTTCTTCGAAGAAATTCTCAGGCGTTTCCGCAATCATTTCGGTAATTTCTGGAATAATTTCAAATCCCATATCAATTAATTCCAACATATCGTTGGGTAACGGAAAATTAGAAATCTCTCCAAAATCTTCCATGTCAATTACTTGATTGTTATGAATGAAGCCTAATCGTGGCTCATTGTTGACACGTTGCATTGCAACGTCTGTACATTTGTAAGTTAGTAATTTCATTTTATTATTTATTTTAAAAGGCTTAAACGTTGAGACAAGGCAATGCCTTGTCTGTACTATATCAATTGATGTCCATTATTTTCTTCCAATTCTCTTCCTTGATATAATCCTAAACCTTGAATTACGGGTAAATCGTTGAAATTAAAAAGACAAGCATCTTCGGTTTCGGATAAATTATGGTGTTCGTGCCAAGCCCAACTCGGAACGCAGAAAATATCTCTTTCTTTCCAATCAAAACGTTTTCCGTTGATGATGGTGTAACCTTTTCCTTTTGCGCATTGGTAAACGAATGAACCTGTGTGTTTGTGCGCTTTACCTTTGAAACCAGCAGGTAATAATTGCATGGCAGCTCCCATAGTTTGCATTACATGTCCGCCAGTTAACGGATTCGAATATTGCATAAAAATACCATCAAACGGATTGACTTCAGTCACTTTTTGTGCTTCTAATAAGGCTGGATAAACGTTTTTCCAAGAATATTTGAATAGTGGTGAATAAGGTTTGTCCCAAGTCTTATCGGCAGGAATTAGTCCAGCACATCCATACGTAATTGGTGAAAAGTTTAATGGTTTTACTAATTCTTGCTTACCATCATAAACTGCATAATCATTCGCTTCTAAAGCATTTACCAACGGAATGTCTAAACCGTCTTGCCAAATGCAGGTTTTCCCACCTTCTTCCACGCCATGCTCGTGCCATGTAGAATTAGGAGTAATGACAAAATCGTTGACTTCTAGCATGATTTTGTTGCCATCAACCACGGTATATCCTTTTTCACCTTCCATAATAAATCGTAGGGCAGAAGCACGATGACGGTGCGCCGAAGTAAATTCGCCTGGTCGTGTTACTTGAATACCGGTGTATAACCAACCCACAGCTGCTGAAACGTCTTTTCGTTTATCGTTAACCAAATAAACAACACGTCTTCCTGCTTGTTCAGGCGTTACTAATTCGGATGATTTTAAAACCAAATCGCGTAAATCATCATATTTCCATAACATTGGAACCGATGAAGAACGTGGTTCCCAAGGTTCAATGTCATTCGCAACTGTCCATAATGCACCAGCGCCTAGTGTTTCTAATTCTTTGTAATACGCTTTTAGTTCGTCTGAGTCTTGAACACGAGCTCTTCCGTATTGGTCGTCTGAATAGTTGTTTTCTTCCATATTCTTATTTTTTTAAACCTGACAGGTTTCCGAAACCTGTCAGGTTTTTGTTATCTCTTATTAAACTCTTCGTGATTATCAATAAACGTAATTTTTCGAGTTGGAGCGGTATTTACTCGTAAATCGAAAATATCAAATCGATTGTAATGTCCTAAAATATCGTGCATTTGTTTAGGTTGAATGCATTTTGCTAAATCAATTTCGGCATACACCATTCCTTCTTCATCAATTAATGGTTGCCCAATTACCGCTCCATTCGGACCTATAAATCCAGAGAATGCGGAACTTTTTCTATCTAATAATTCATCTACATTCGGAACATCCGCACGTAAAGCGTCT
>JBIKZB010000204.1:0-3877 GCA_044354955.1 Flavobacterium sp.
AACATGGAAATGTACCAAAAAGCAATCACGAAATTAATAAATTAGCGTTGCATTTAACGTTGAATAATCATAAAGAAATTAATTTAGTTTTCTTTCATGCTGATGCTAAAAATTTCGTTATTGGAGAAGAATTTAGAATAGCAAAAAAATGGTTAGATGTTATTACAAGTAAAATCTAATAAGCAAAAAAGCCTCAGAAATGAGGCTTTTTTTATGTTTTTTTTTAAAATTACTCAACAGTTATCTCAAAAACTTTATCCCAATTTTTACCTGTTACAAAATACGTTTTTGTTGCAGAATTGTAAGCAATTCCGTTTAAAACATCGATTTCTACATGCTTAGTTACCTTGTTTTTTAATTCGCTTAAATTGATAATCGCTTCAATTGAACCATTCTTAGGATTTATAATAGCAATAGCGTCTTTTTGATACACATTCGCCCAAATTTTTCCATTAACCCATTCTAGTTCATTAACGGCTTCAATATTAGCACCATTGGTGTAAACATTAATATAATCCTCAACTTTCAAAGTTTCTGGATTTAAAATGTAGATTTTCTCTGAACCATCACTCATGTATAGTTTTTCACCATCATTCGTAATTCCCCATCCGTCCATTTCGTAAGAAAATGTTTTTTCTAATTTTAAAGTTTTAGCATCATACACAAACCCAGTTTTTTCTTTCCAAGTCAATTGATAGATTTTGTCTTTTAAAACGGTAATGCCTTCTCCAAAATACTTATCTTCTAATTTAATTTGTTCGGTTACTTTCCCGGTTTTATAATCGGTTTTTCTAAGAGTTGATTCTTTGTATTGTCCCGTTCCTTCTAATAAAACACCATTATAGAATTCAAAACCTTGGGTGTAAGCTTTGATATCGTGAGGGTATGTATTTGCTATTTTATAATTTAAAACTTTCGGTGCTTCACTTGCATAAATAGAAAATCCTGAAGTAATATCAATGTTTTGTCCTTCAAAATACACTAAAGCCTTAATCGTTTGGTTGCCTAATTTCTGATTGCTCAATGCAAAAGGCAATTTTTCATTTCCTTTTACCGAACCAATTTTAACTTCGTTCATGTAGTAAACAACAGAATCTATTGTCTTGTTTTCTTTGTTTTGAAGTACTAAATCGATGCTATTTTCTAGCTTAAGAATCGGTTTTATCGATGGATTTTCAATCGAAAATAAATTTTTTAATGCATTTTCATCCTCTTTACACGAAGTGGAAATTACACCTAATACAATGAAAGCGAATAGCTTAACTTTTAACATGGTTGAAATATTTATTAAGGTAAATATACAATGATTTTTTATACTCACAATTGCCTTGCAAAAATATAAAAAGGTTGTATATTTGCACCGGCAAGTCCTACACGACCAGCTCCTGCAGACTCCTCCAGGGTGGGAACACAGCAAAGGTATGTGGTTGTAGCGGTGCGATGTAGGTCGCTTGCCATTTTTTATTTGCGAGGAACGAAGCAATCTTTTTTTACATTATTTATCTCCCTTTGCGGAGATTTTTTATTTTTACACCAATTCTAATTCCTATGCAAATCACTTGGCAAATAGTTCGCTTACAACTAAAAGAAACGTTTTCAATTAGTTACGGAAGTTATACGTTTAGAGAAGCCTTAATTATTTCGCTTTCAAAAAACGGAAAAACTGGCTATGGCGAATGCACAGCCATTGATTATTACGGAATTAACTTATCCGATTTCACTAAGAAATTAGTCGAAATTCAAACCCAAATTGATAAACAATCCATAAATCATCCTTCCGAATTTTATGCTTTTTTAGAAAGTTTACAATTGCATTCTTTTTTGCGTTCGGCTTTAGATTGTGCGTATTGGGATTTATTTGGGAAGTTAGAAAATAAGAGTTTCTTAGAATTAAATTCGATTGAAGTAAAACAATTACCAGAATCTTCCATCACAATCAGTGTTGCGCCAATAGAAGAACAATTGCAAAAAATCGCAAAATCCGATTGGAATAAATTCAAAGTAAAATGGAATCATTACGATGAGAAAGCATTGGATTTATTGTTACAAAGTGATAAACAAATCGCTTTAGATGCCAACGGAAGTTTCTCTATTTCCGAATGTCAGCAATTGGAAGAAAATCCTGCATCAGTTCAATTTACCTATATTGAACAGCCCATGAAAATCGGAATTTCAAATTATTCCCATTTGAATGCTTCCAATTTTACGAATTGGATGGCCGATGAAGATTGCCAAGAACAAACAAAACTTTCCGATTTAAAATCGCATTATAAAACCATTAACATTAAATTAGTTAAAACAGGTGGATTAACTCCCGCTTTAGAACTAATTAAAGAAGCACGAGCCAACGATTTCAAAATCATGATTGGTTGCATGACAGAGTCTACCGTAGGAATTTCAGCTGGAGCGGTTTTAGTTCCGTTAGTGGATTATGTAGATTTAGATGGCGCGAATTTGATTGCAAATGACATCGCTTTTGGAAGCACCATCGAAAAAGGAAAAGTGTTGCTTTCGGATAAAGTTGGGTTAGGAATTTCTTTGAAATAATATAAAGCCGTATTTTCGCACTATAATTCACATTAAAATGAGTAAAGTAGTATTAATTACAGGTGGTTCATCAGGAATTGGAAAATCGATTGGCGAGTTTTTACATGAAAAAGGTTTTGTAGTATATGGCACGAGCCGAAATCCTGAAAAAATTACCAATTCGATATTTCCATTAGTAGCTTTGGATGTTCGCGATAAGCAAAGTATTGTAAATTGCGTAGCTGAAGTAATTCAAAAATCAGGGCGATTGGATATCGTAATTAATAATGCTGGAGTAGGAATTACAGGACCAATTGAAGAAATCCCAACTGAAGAAATCCGAAATAATTTCGAGACGAATTTATTTGGTCCAATAGAAGTGATGAAAGCGGTTTTACCTCAAATGCGTGAACAAAAATCGGGTTTAATCATTAATATTACTTCAATTGCAGGTTATATGGGATTGCCTTATCGTGGCATTTATTCCGCTTCAAAAGGCGCTTTAGAATTAATAACCGAAGCCATACGAATGGAAGTAAAATCCTTCGGTATCCAAATTACCAATGTAGCTCCAGGCGATTTCGCTACAAACATTGCAGCAGGACGTTATCATGCGCCGGTTTTGAAAGGTTCGGCTTATGAAGTTCCTTACGGAAACACCTTAAAAGAAATGGATTCGCACGTGGATAGCGGCAGTAATCCAAACGAAATGGCAGAAGCAATCTTTGCTATTATTCAAACCGATAAACCAAAAATACATTATAAAGTTGGGGTTTTCATGCAGAAATTCTCTATTGTTTTAAAACGCATTTTGCCAGATACGGTTTATGAAAAAATGTTGATGAATCATTATAAGTTGTAACTACTTTTTAAACATTTTTAATATTACAATTGCATGAGGAAAAGTTATTGAGGCCAATAAAGAAAAGAATAGAGCATCAAAAACTACCAAATCTTTTGCTACAAAATACAGTATTGTAATTCCAATAAGAGATAGTAACCAATATAAGAATGCGGTTTTAACGTATTGTTTAAAATTATGAAAATTATATTTACCGTATAGAAATATAATTTGATCATTTAGCGATGGGATACTGTGCCAAAAAATAAAGTATATAGTGAACCCCCAAATCAAACTGGAACTTTTAAATATAACACAAAGTAAAACAAGATAGAATAATTGTTCTATCAGATTCTTTTTAAAATCAACATGTTTTTTAGTCATTAAAAAAGTAAGTAAAACTAAAAACACTCCTGTTGTAATTAAAAAAGTTTTGTAAGTAAATGCTGTTAAATGAGTTCCTGTAATCTCAAAAATTATTTTTGTTACTTCTTCCGAATTTACATATAA
>JBIKZB010000205.1:0-3872 GCA_044354955.1 Flavobacterium sp.
TCTTGCGTTTTCATCGTTTGAAAATGAAATGATTGTAGTAGTTCTTCCGTGGAAGTTACCATCACAAACAATAATTTGAGCATCATTTTCGTTGATTCCTTTTTTCTCGTAAGCCCATTTTCTACAAAGTTTTAAAGCGGTTTCTACTGCTTCAGCACCTGTGTTCATTGGCAATACTTTATCAAATCCGAAGTAATTCGTAACAAATTGTTCGTACACTCCTAATTTATCGTTGTAAAATGCTCTTGATGTTAAGGTTAATGTTTGCGCCTGCTCTACCATTGCTCCTACAATTTTTGGATGACAATGTCCTTGGTTTACCGCAGAATAAGCGGAAAGAAAATCATAATATTTCTTTCCTTCTACATCCCAAACATAAACTCCTTCTCCTCTACTTAAAACTACTGGTAGTGGATGATAATTGTGTGCACCATACTTGTCTTCTAATGCAATAGCTTCAGCCGAACTCATTTTTTCTAAAACTGACATAAAATGTTTTTTATTGATTGTTACATCGCAATTCCTTCTTTATGGTGAGAAATCAACCGATTACAAAAGTAGTAAATTTTGTTGGAAGATGGAAAAAATCACCCATCACCCATCATCCATCAACTATTCAAACATTTCCAACAACGTGGAAACCGTATTCCAGTTTCTAATGGTGGCTACAAGATTGAGTTTTTTCTCGATATATTTTTGGTCTAATCTTGTTTTTCCTGCTCCAACTGCGTATTTGATATAAATTCTACTTTTATCGATAGCGGCTTCATCAGGTTTGAATTGACTTATTTTTAAATCATTAATAGCGCTTCCTTGTAATTCTTTGGACAAAAAAGCCACATACATTTTTTTGGTATCGCATACTTTTTCTTGGAGATATGGATTATTTTTTAAACACGCACTTAAATCTTCTTTAGAGACAACCACTACAGGAACTTCTAAACCTAATTCTTTAAAAATTTCTTGTTTGATTTTAAATCCAACACTAGCGCCATGTTCTTCTTCTGAATCCACAAAAACATTTCCCGATTGAATATAAGTTCGTACATTTTGAAATCCCGCGTTTTCTAAAACAGTTTTCAAAGAATCCATTTTAATCATGTTGTGTCCTGAAACATTAATTCCGCGTAATAAAGCTAAGTGGGTTTTCATTTTTTAAAATTTGGCATAAAAGTAAAATATATTATCAAATCCACCCAACAATTCTTATTTTTGCGTCATGGGAAAAAAGAAAACAGACAAAATCGTATTCGAAAACGTAAAAATCCTTGATGCAGGTGCAAAAGGTGTATCAGTGGCAAAAGCGCCTGATGGCAAAGTAATATTTCTTCCAAATGTAGTACCAGGTGATGTGGTAGATGTACAAACCATGAAGAAAAGAAAAGCGTATTACGAAGGTAAAGCTATAAAAATCCACGAATTTTCAGAACATAGAATTGAACCAGTTTGTGAGCATTTCGGTGCTTGTGGTGGTTGTAAATGGCAAAATATGAAGTACAGCCAACAATTGTTCTATAAAAATCAGGAAGTATTTAATAACTTGAAACGTATAGGTAAGATTGAATTAACTGATTTTGAGCCAATTTTAGGTTCAGAAAAGCAATTATTCTACAGAAATAAAATGGAATTTGGTTTCTCGAATGCGCGTTGGATGACCGATGCCGAAATTCAATCGGGAACTGAATTTGACAATAAAAATGCGTTAGGATTTCATATTCCAAGAATGTGGGATAAGATTTTAGATATTGAAAAATGTCATTTACAAGAAGATCCTTCAAACGAAATTCGTAACGAAATCAAACGTTTTGCAAACGAAAACAATCTTACGTTCTTCAATGCAAGAGCTGTAGAAGGTTTGTTACGAACATTGATGATTCGTACCGCTTCAACCGGAGAACTTATGGTGCTGATTCAGTTTTATGAAAACGATAAAAAAGGCATCGAATTGATGATGAATTTCTTGGCGGAACGTTTTCCTCAAATCACTTCTTTACAATATGTTATCAATCAAAAATTGAATGATACATTGTATGATCAAGACATTATTTTATTTAAAGGGCGTGATTATATCTTGGAAGAAATGGAAGGTTTGCATTTTAGTATTAATGCGAAATCGTTCTATCAAACCAATTCGGACCAAGCGTATGAATTGTATAAAATCACTAGAGAATTTGCAGGTTTAACAGGAAATGAAACGGTTTACGATTTATACACAGGAACCGGAACCATTGCTCAATTCGTATCGAAAAAAGCGAAAAAAGTAATTGGTGTTGAAGCCGTTCCTGAAGCGATAATTGATGCGAAAGCAAATGCAGAACGCAATAACATTACTAATTGTGAGTTTTATGTTGGTGACATGAAAAATGTTTTCAACGATGAATTCATTAACCAACACGGACAGCCTGACGTTATCATCACCGATCCACCGAGAGATGGAATGCATAAAGATGTGGTAGAAATGTTATTAAAAACAAATGTGCCAAAAATTGTGTATGTAAGTTGTAATTCGGCAACACAAGCTCGTGATTTGGCGT
Source organism: Flavobacterium sp. (assembly GCA_044354955.1). GTDB lineage: Bacteria > Bacteroidota > Bacteroidia > Flavobacteriales > Flavobacteriaceae > Flavobacterium. The sequence continues at coordinate 2,535 of JBIKZB010000205.1, forward strand.
TGATGGACGAAAAATACAAAGTAGTTCGTGTGCGTCCTGTGGATATGTTTCCGCAAACACATCATGTGGAAAATGTGGTTCTTTTAGAAAAAAGATAATATGAAAAAAATAGCTTTTATAACCCTATCCTTACTTTTAGCGGTTTCATTTTGGAATTGTGAAAAAGATGATATCTGCGTGGATGGAACGCCTGTAACTCCTCGATTAATAATTGAGTTTTATGATGCGGCTAATCCTACTGTTTTGAAGAATGTTACTAATCTTAGAGTGGAGGAATTGAATACAGATAATGGAGTAGTTTTTAATGAAGACATGGATGAAACTGTTCCTGCAAGGTATTTAGCAAACGGAAATAAAATTGCTATTCCATTAAAAACATTTTCAGAAACTTCAGCATTTGAATTCATCTTTAATTATGGTGATGCTGCTGCTAATACAGATGCCATTACTTTTAATTACACAAAAGATAATGTTTATATTTCTCGTGCCTGTGGATATAAAACAATTTTTAATTTAATTGATATTACTCCTACTCCATTTCCTGTATCAGGATATTGGATTCAAGATATTGACATTATACAACCTAATATAGAAACCGAAAATGAAGTACATGTTAAAATTTATTTTTAGTCTGAGCTTGGTCTGCGTTTCGTTATTAGGAAATGCTCAAACCAAAGACACCGCAAAAGTTTCATATCCTGAGCGTTATGGTTTACGCTTGGGGGTTGATTTACACAAAATAGCAAGAGCTTTTTATGAAAAAGACTATAGAGGTTTGGAAGTAGTGGGAGATTACCGATTAACTAAAAAGTTTTACATTGCTGGTGAAATTGGAAACGAAGACAAAACAATTGACGACGACCGCCTGAATTTCACCACGAAAGGAACCTATTTTAAAGTAGGTTTTGATTACAACTCTTTTGAAAACTGGCTCGATATGGAAAACATGATATACGTTGGAATGCGTTATGGTGTTAGTAGCTTTAGTCATACTTTAAACAGTTATAAAATCTATGATCCTAACAATTATTATGGAGAAAACATTGTAATTTCAAGAGAAGAATACGATGGTTTAACGGCGAGTTGGTTAGAAGTTGTGGGTGGTATCAAAGCCGAACTATTCAATAATTTATATTTAGGTTTTTCTGTACGATTGAACTATTTAGTTTCCAACAAAAAACCAGCAGATTTTGACAACCTGTTCATTCCAGGGTATAATCGAACATACGATGGAAAATTTGGAGCTGGATTTAACTACACGCTAAGTTATTTTATACCAATTTACAAAAAGAAAAAAGAAATAGAACCAACCAAAAAATAAATAAAAATTCCTCAAGT
>JBIKZB010000206.1:0-3854 GCA_044354955.1 Flavobacterium sp.
AAAAACCTATAAAACAAAAAACACTTGCAAGAACGTTCTTGCAAGTGTTTAATTAATTATTTTTGTCTAATAAATCTGTATCGATTTTTTAGGACTAGTCATTATATGAAACAAGAAAATGCCATAGGATTGTTTGATTCTGGAATTGGAGGAACTTCTATTTGGAACGAGGTTCACGCATTATTACCAAATGAAAACACAATTTACCTTGCCGACAGCAAGAATGCTCCTTATGGATTAAAATCAAAAGATGAAATTATAGCACTAAGCTGTAAAAATACCGAACTTTTACTCGAACTAAATTGCAAGATTATCATTGTAGCTTGCAATACAGCCACAACAAACGCGATAAAAGAATTACGAACAAAGTATAAAGTCCCGTTTATTGGAATCGAACCCGCCATAAAACCTGCAGCTTTACAATCTAAAACACAAACCATTGGAATTCTTGCGACTAAAGGAACCCTGAATAGCGAATTGTTTCACCAAAGTGTCTCAAATCATCCAGACGTTAGAATCATCGAACAAATTGGCCATGGTTTAGTTCAATTAATTGAAAATGGTGATGTTAATTCGCCCGAAATGCTAGAACTTTTAAAAAGTTATCTCATTCCAATGGTAGAAAAAAATATCGATTATTTAGTATTAGGTTGCAGTCATTACCCCTATCTAATACCGCAAATTAAAAAAATCATCCCTCCTTCAATTAAAATAATAGATTCAGGAGAAGCAGTAGCCAAACAAACTCAAAAGGTTTTAGAGCAACATCAGCTATTAAATATTTCGAATGAAAAAAGTGCACAAATATTCTATACGAATAGTGAGACGCATGTTTTAGAAAACATTTTAAACAATCAGGAAAAAGTTGTGTACAAACAATTTTAGTCTTTAAACCAACCAGAGTACATTACATAATTATTAGAAATTCGTTCAATTTCACCCGCAAAGTCACTTTGATCTATATCTTTTACTTTTTTGGCAGGAACACCCGCATAAATACAACCCGATTCTACAATTGTATTTTGTGTTACAACAGAACCAGCAGCTACAATTGAATTACTTCCAATAACGCAATTATCCATTACAATAGCTCCCATTCCAATAAGAACGTTATCATTAATGGTACAACCATGAACAATAGCATTATGTCCAATGGAAACATTATTCCCTATAATTGTAGGATGCTTTAAGTAGGTACAATGTACAACCGCACCATCTTGAATATTTACTTTATTGCCAATTGAAATAGAGTTTACATCCCCTCTTATGACAGCATTAAACCAAACGCTACAATTGGAACCAAAGGTTACTTCACCAACTATCGTTGCATTTTCTGCCACATAGCAATCTTGAGGGATTTGAGGATACTTCCCGTTTACTTCTTTAATTAACATAATTATCTTTTTAAAAAAAATGTCCCGAATAAATCGGGACAAATATAATTGAAAAATTTGTTCTTAATTAACTGCAGGACAATTACAATCCCAAGCTTTATCTTTACAGAATACATTAATACCTAATGTAATTTGATGAAAACCACCGTTATCAAACTTAACATCTCCCATAATATGAGAATATGTATAAGAGAACATAAATTTATCATAATTCAATCCAATTATAGGAGTAATCCATTGTAATTTTTGCTCTTCTAAAGAACCGTCAGATGCGTATTGAGCACCATCAAAACTTCTTCTATAAGATAATCCACCCCATAATCTACCGAATTCTAATTGCTTGTAAACTTTCAAGTTTAAATCAATAGCTTTTTCTTTCGTTTCTGTAGTATATTGAAACATGAATGAAGGTTCAAATAATAAATCATTTTCGTTTCCAAAAACAGCACCTGCACTCCAAAGATATTTACTTAAATTATCTGACTCTACATCAGTATACAACTCTCTTTTATTTGCTAAAAAGTTCTTAATTGTAAAATGAGTAAAGAAATCCATATAGTGATATGAAACCCCTAAATCTACATTAAAATATGCATCTTTTGTAATTACACCAGGAACAACAGCTGGATCAAACCCGGTAAATTCAGTTCCATCTAAAGTACTTTGAACAAAAGCTGTACTTAAACCAAATGAAAGTTGATTCAAATCTAAAGTACCTCTTGAAAATCTTAAGTGATGAGCATAAGTAAGTTTAGCACCTTGCTGTGAATGATACCCATTTTTATCATTAAACAATATCATACCAAAACCTGATACTCCATCTTCGTCTAAGGCAGTATTAAAACTAACGGTTTGCAAAGCTGGAGCGTCTTCTTGACCAAACCATTGTTGACGTCCAGTCAATCTAATTTTCCCACAATTAGCAGCACCTGCCATTGAAGGGTGAATTAAATAATAATTATCCGACAAATAATCCGAATAAACAGCAACCCCTTCTTGAGCGAAAGAAAATTGTGCAAATAAAAATGCTAAAATAAAATAACTCTTTTTAAAATTCATTGTAGTTATTGTTTAATGAAAACATAATTCTTTTTAATTCTAATTGTACTTAAAAGTTCTAAAATTAGAATATTATTAATAATAAAAAAACTTCTAAATAAATTAAATTCTTCTTTTTACTATGAACTTGCCAAAGATATAAATTTTTAGGTTTCTTTTACCTTTCGAATAAAATATTCTTAAGTTAAATTTACATTTTTTTAATATTTGAAAAAAAAGAACAACTTTGTAATAATAATTTATCAAAATAAAATAAAAAGTTAAATACAAAAGTCTATATCTAAAATAATCCGCATATCTTTTGAACTTTGTATCTTTGCAAAAAACAATATCGAAATGCAAGTAATCGCAACAAAAATAACTCAAAATCCAGCCATTGTAAAATTTGAATTGGATGAAATAATCGTTAGAACCGAAAATTTTGAATTCAAAAACATTGACGAAACACAAAATTCTCCCTTAGCAAAACAATTATTTTTTTTACCCTTTGTAAAAACGGTCTATATTTCAGGAAATTTCATAGCTATTGAAAAATTTTCAATAGTAGAATGGGAAGATGTTCAAGAAGACGTAGCAAATCAAATCAACGAATTTATATCGAATGGTGGTGTAATTATACAAATTGACGAAAACAAGTCAAAAAAACAACCTGTAACCGTTTATGCTGAAACCACACCTAATCCAGCTGTTTTAAAATTTGTTTGCAACAAACTGTTAACTAAAACAGCATTGGAATGTAAAAATATAGACGAAACAATTGCCTCTCCGTTAGCAAAAGAATTATTTAAATTCCCATTTGTGAAAGAGATTTTTATAGATGAAAATTATATTTCTGTAACCAAATTTGCTATAACTGAATGGGACGAAATTACATTAGAAATTAGAACTTTCATTAAAGAATACATTGAAAACGGAAATGTGGTTATTGATGAAACCGCAATTGTAAAAACCGAAATACATCAAAAACAGCAAGAAGCTTATTTTGATACACTTGATGTAACATCACAACAAATCATTAACATTATTGAAGAATATGTAAAACCAGCTGTTCAAAGCGACGGTGGAAACATTATGTTTGAATCTTTTGATCCAATTGAAAAAAGAGTTAAAGTTGTTTTACAAGGCGCATGCAGTGGTTGTCCTTCTTCTACTTTTACTTTAAAAAATGGAATTGAAAACATGCTTAAAGACATGCTTAAAGATGAAGCCATCAAAGTAGAAGCTATAAACGGATAATCATAAACTGATAATCACAAAAAAAGAGCCTTACGGCTCTTTTTTTGTATTATTTCTTATTGTTCTGTAAATTAAATTCTTTAAACAATTCTAATAAATTCATGATAGATTTTATCAAATCATTTGTTTCGAGTAATAATGAGAAATACAATTTGCTGTTTTTAG
>JBIKZB010000207.1:0-3849 GCA_044354955.1 Flavobacterium sp.
CCTGATAAAATTGAATATGATGCTTTAGCAAAACGTGCCCAACTAGCTTTTGCCCTAGCTTGGGAATTAGCCAATAGAAAAGAAAGAATAAAGGTCGATAAAAACGGGGAATAAGTTCATTATTTTATAAAAACTAAAAAATACCGCAGAAGCGGTATTTTTTAGTTTTTATAATATTTAAAAGGAACTATTAACATTCCAAAGCATTCGCCGTGTTCTTTTCCAATATGTTTGTGATGCATTTTATGGGCTCTTCTAACCGCTCTAGCATATTTATTATCTGCATTTCTGAAGATTTTAAAACGTTGGTGTATAAAAATATCATGGACTAAAAAATAGGCAATTCCATAGGCTAAAATTCCTAAACCTATCGATATTCCTAATTCGAATGAACCAATACTCCACGTGTAAAAACAAGTAATACTAACAATTGCATAAAAAATAAAAAAGGCATCATTTCTTTCAAACCAAGAATCATGATCTTTTTTATGGTGGTCTGCATGTAAACTCCATAAAAAGCCATGCATTACATACTTATGCGTAAACCAAGCCATAAATTCCATAATAAAAAAGGTGGTAAAAAAAACTAAAACGTGAATCCACATAATATTTTAAATTTTAATAATTAAATTTTACTGAAAGCTACTGAAACGTAATTCAGCATGGCAAAACACCCATCACCGATCAAATAATGTTTAATCTATATTTGACGTAACATCTTGCTAATAATTGTACTTTTTGATAATCAGAAACTCTTATTCTCGTATTTTTAATTTCTAGAGAAGGGGTTTTTTGAAGTTTTTTCAATAACTTTTTATAATATCTATAAGCGGTATACACTCCAAATTTAGCTTCTAATGGAAGATTTTTTATTCCTTCGAATGCAGCTTCAAAATCACTTTCAATATCTGCAATTATTTCTTGTTTTGATTTTTCGTCTAAATGATTCAAATCGGTATTAGGAAAATAAGTTCTACTTAAATCTTCAAAATCTGCTTTTAAATCTCTTAAGAAATTTACTTTTTGAAATGCAGAGCCTAAACGCATCGCTGAATCTTTTAGTTCATTGAATCTTGTTTCGTTTCCATTTACAAAAACTTTCAAACACATTAAACCCACTACATCAGCAGAACCATAAATGTATTCTTGATATTCTTCTGTTGTTTTGTATTCGCTTTTGCTTAAATCTAATTTCATACTTTTCATAAAAGCATCAATCATTTCTTGTGGAATATTATATTTATTCACCGTGTGTTGAAATGAATTTAAAATAGGATTTAAACTTATTTTATGTGAAAGAGCATCTTTTAAATCTTCTTCAAATTTATCAAAAAGAAATGCTTTATCATAATCATGGAACGAATCTACAATTTCGTCTGCAAAACGAACAAAACCATAAATATTATAAATATCTTGTCTAATACTAGGCGCCAGCATTTTTACAGCACTCGAGAAAGAGGTACTATATGCTTTAGTAACTTTTACACTACAATCGTTAGATATTTTGTCAAATAATGCCTTCATGCTTATTGATATTTTTCTATTAAATCTGATACTAATTTTCCTGAGATTAAGGAAGGAGGTACTCCTGGTCCTGGTACAGTTAATTGACCAGTAAAATATAAGTTTTTTACTTTTTTACTTTTCAATTTAGGTCTTAAAAAAGCGGTTTGCAGTAAGGTATTTGCCATACCATACGCATTCCCTTTGTACGAATTATAATCTTTTATAAAATCATTTACACAAAATGATTCTTTAAAGATAATATTATTTTTTACTTTTTGATCAGTTAATTGTTCAAGACGCGTAATTATTTTTTCAAAATACAATTCACGTAATTCGTTAGTATCTTCCAAACCAGGAGCTAAAGGGATTAAAAAGATACCTGCTTCTTTTCCTTCTGGAGCTGATGAAGCATCTGTTTTAGAGGGAAAACTAGCATAAAAAAGCGGATTTTCAGGCCATTTTGGATGGTCATAAATTGCTTCGGCATGCACATCAAAATCCACATCAAAAAATAAAGAATGATGTTCTACATTTTCAATTTTTTTGTCAAACCCCACATAAAATAATAGGGAAGAAGGAGCAAATGTTTTATTTTCCCAGTAATTTTCTGAATACTGACGATAATTTTTTTCTAATAATGTTTCAGAATGATGATAATCAGCTCCACTTAATACAATATCTGCAGTAACTATTTTATTATTGACTAATATGCCAGTTGCTTTTCCATTGGTTACATCAATTTTTTCAACGTTAGCATTGGTTTCTATTTTGACGCCCAATTCTCTTGCTAATGTTTCCATGGCTAATATTACAGAATACATTCCGTTTTTTGGATGCCAAGTGCCTAAGCCAAAATCGGCATAATTCATGAAGTTATAAAATGATGGTGTGTCACTTGGTTTGGCTCCTAAAAACAAAACGGGAAATTCTAATATTTGAACCAATTTCATGTTTTTGAATCTTTTTCGAACATCTTTTTTAATGTTACTAAAAAATTGATTCACTTTTTTGGCTGTTTCTAGTGTGATTAATTCTAGAGGCGACTCACCGGGACGATAAACTAAATCTTTAATAGCAATGTCATAATTACTTTTGGCTTCTGCCATAAATTGTTCTAATTGTTTACCACTTCCTTTTTCGATAGATTCAAAAGTGCTTACAATTTCAGGTAAATTATCTGCAATTGTTACAAAATCTAAATGTCCAAAATACACCTGATAAGCAGGAGATAATTTAATTAACTCATAATAATCAGACGGTTTTTTATTGAAATCAGCAAAGAAACGCTCAAAAACATCTGGCATCCAATACCAGGTTGGGCCAATATCAAAAATAAAGCCTTCTTTTTTAAGTTGACGCGCTCTTCCCCCTATGGTGCTATTTTTCTCATAGATTGTTACATCATTACCTTGTTTTGCTAGATAGCAAGCCGCAGCCAATGAAGAAAATCCAGAACCGATAATGACAATTTTTTTTTGCACTTGTTGTTTATTTTGTTTAACAAAAATAATAAAAAAGTTAAACAAAACAAATCTTTTTATAAAGTATTTGAAAGTTCTTCTATGCTATTAAAAATGTGAACGTTATTTGGTATTGTTTTAGATGAAATAAACTGTGTCATTCTTCCTAATAAAAGGAGCTCGTGGTTCGTGTTTTCTAATAATTTTGAATACATGTCAGCTAGATATTCGTTTACTTCATCTTGATTAGGTTCAACAGTTAAATAGCTTACAAAAGTGATTTTTTCAAATGAATTTTTCAAGTCTACTAAACTGTCAGTAGGAATGCTTTCTCCTAGATAAATAGTTTGATAACCGTTTAATAGAATTTCGTAGTTTAAATACATTAATCCTAGTTCGTGTATTTCGTTCAACGGAAGAAATAACACAAAAACTTTATCATTTTTAATTGGTTCTAGTATTTGAACTTTTTCGGTATTAATTAAAAGTTTTTGTTTGATAAGATAGGTGATAAAGTGCTCGTGAGCTGGAGTAATGGTTTCAGTTTGCCATAAAAATCCTAATTCTTGCATTAAGGGTACAAAAACAGTGTAAAAGACTTCTCTAAATGATTTCTCGTTAAGTAATTGATTGTAAGTATTAAAAAATAATGATTGATCAAAATTCATCATTGCCATTTTAAAAGTACTGATGGCGTGATTTTTTGCACTTTTTTCGGAAATAATATCGTTAGCTAACTTGTTAATTTGTTCTTGATTAAGCGTGCCAATTTTTGAGATTTTATAGCCGTAATTATGAAGCAAGACAATATTTAATAACTTTTGAAGATTTTTAATATCATAGGAACGAATGTTAGTATCCGAGCGCATAGGTTCTAAAACAT